>JABFXT010000038.1 GCA_013361595.1 Nocardia sp.
GCGAGTATTCCCGGTATCCGGCGTAAGAGGCTGTACGCGGGCGTGATCAGCGGTACGAATGTGTGGCGGGCCGACCGCTACGTGACTCTGGAATATCTGAACGAACTCGCGAAAGTGTGCCCTGATCTGGTGGTTTCCACCGGCACCACACTGCTGCACGTGCCCTACGATGTGCTCGCCGAATACGAAATCCCCGGCAATGTGGCCGATCGGCTCGCATTCGCGAAACAGAAGGTCGGCGAAGTCGTCTCCCTGGCGAAAGCGCTCACCGAGGGCCCCTCGGACAAATGGCGTAAACGTCCCGGCGAAGTGCATTTCAAACAGAAGCACGCCGTGCGGCAGCGCGTCTACGCCATCACCCCGCAGATGCGCGAACGCGCGCCCTATGCCGAGCGCCGGGCGGCGCAGCAGGAGAAACTGCGACTGCCGCTGGTGCCGGCCACCACGCTCGGGTCGTACCCGCAGAGCGCCGAAGCACGGCAGGCCCGCCACCAGCTCGGTGAGGGGCGGTTGTCCTACGACGAATACCGCAAGAAGATCGAAGCGGAGATCGCCGCGACGATCGCGTTGCAGGAAGATATCGGTCTCGACGTGCTGGTGCACGGCGAACACGAGCGCAACGACATGATCCAGTACTTCGCCGAACTGCTGGACGGTTTCGCCACCACCCATTTCGGCTGGGTGCAGGTGTACGGGTCGCGCTGTGTGCGGCCGCCGATCATCTACGGCGATGTGTCGCGGCCGGCCCCGATGTCGGTGGACTGGATCACCTACGCGCAGTCGCTGACCGATAAACCGGTGAAAGGTATGGTCACCGGCCCCGTCACCATGGTGGCGCGCTCGTTCGTCCGGCAGGACCAGCCGCTCTACGAGACGGCCGACCAGGTGGCGCTGGCCATTCGCGACGAGGTCGTGGACCTGGAGCGGGCCGGAACAGGCATCATCCAGGTCGACGAACCGGCACTGCGGGAACTGTGGCCGTCCCGCCCGGAAGGCCGCGCCGAATACCTGCGATGGGCCATCGGTGCCTTCCGTCTCGCCACCTCCGGTGTGGCGCCGGCGACCCAGATCCACACCCATATCCCGTACTCGGGGCGCACGGAGATCGTGGAGGCGATCGAGCAGCTGGACGCCGACGTGACGGCCATCGTCGCCACCCGGTCCATCGAATGGGTGCTGAAGGCACTGGAAGAGGATTACGCCTCCGGCCACGGCCTGAGCCACGGAGTCGGCCCGGGTGTGTACGAGAGTCGGTCGGCCCGGATCCCGGATATCGACGAACTCGACGAACTGCTGACCGCCGCCGCGGCGGCGGTGGGGCCGGACCGGGTCTGGGCGAACCCCGACGGTGGCCTCAAGACCCGTCACCACTGGCAACTCGATCCGGCTCTGCGCAATATGGTCGCCGCGGCCCGCCGTGTTCGCCGTCGCGTGGAGTCGGTGCGGGCGGAATAGCGTTCCGCCGGCCACACTGTCCGGACCGGACGTTGGCAAATACCGGTATGCGACGGTAGGCATGGACGCATGAGTAATGCTGTAGCCGCCTACGCGATGGCCGGACCCGACGCTGCTTTCGAGAAGGTCACCATCGAGCGGCGCGAACTCGGGCCCGACGATGTCCTGATCGATATCGCATACGCCGGTATCTGCCATTCCGATATCCACACCGCTCGTGATGAATGGGGTGGTGCGGCATATCCGTGCGTTCCGGGGCACGAGATCGCGGGCACCGTCGCGGCCGTGGGTTCGGCGGTCACCCGGCACCGCGTCGGTGACCGGGTGGGGGTCGGCTGCATGGTGGATTCCTGCGGGAAGTGCGAGCCCTGCCTGGCGGGCGAGGAGCAGTTCTGTACCCGGGGCGCGGTGATGACCTACAACACGCGCGTGCCGGCGGAAGTGCAGCCAGGCGGGCACACCATGGGTGGATATGCCAAGCAGATCGTGGTGACCGAGAACTTCGTGGTCGCCGTCCCCGAGGGAATCGATCTGTCGGTGGCCGCACCGCTGCTGTGCGCCGGAATCACGCTGTATTCGCCCTTACGGCAATGGGGTGCCGGACCCGGAAAAAGGGTCGCGATCATCGGAATGGGCGGGCTCGGCCATATCGGGGTGAAAATCGCGGCGGCGCTGGGCGCCGAGGTCACGGTACTGAGCCATTCGCTGAGCAAACAGGAGGACGGGAAGCGATTCGGTGCCCATCACTATTACGCGACCAGCGATAAGCAGGTTTTCCGGGAGCTGCGCAGCAGCTTCGATCTCGTCATCAACACCGTATCCGCGGATCTGCCGATCAACGACTATATGAAGCTGCTGCGGCTGGACGGGACGCTGGTCGTCCTGGGCTTGCCCGAAGCGCCGCTCGAGGTGCAGGCCCGGGTGCTGGCCGGTCGCCGCCGGTCGCTGGCCGGCTCGATGATCGGCGGTATCGGACAAACGCAGGAGATGTTGAATTTCTGCGCCGAACACGGAATCGGGGCGGAAATCGAGTTGATTTCCGCGGACGAGATCGACGGCGCATATGAGCGGGTGGTGGCCAGTGATGTGCGGTATCGGTTCGTCATAGACGCTGCGACGATCTGACGATTTCCGGCCGATCGCGATACCGCGCCGGTGCCCGGAATGCGGTCTCGATCGGTGGACGTCGAACAATCGGTCACCGTCGAACAATGGGGATTCCAGGCCTTCCGGTGCAATTCTCCACACTGTGGAGAACGCTGTGGAAAACCTGGCCCCGGGTGTGGATGAAGACCATGGGCTGTGGATGGACAGCGACCCCGGAACGGTCTGGATATCGGAAATCTATTGATTCGGTTTCCACCGGATAACGGACCGGCAGTTTCTCCCGCAGTGGTCTCGGACCGGGGATTCCGGGCAGACACCGACATCGGGGCGGGTTTTCGGTCGAACGGTGTAAAACGCCGCCGGATCGACGTGACGTGGATGTGACCGTGGTGGGCCCGGAGTAACGAATCCACAGGTATACGGCCGGTCTTTCCCCAGGCCCCGCCCGGCCTGTGGATAACCGGGGACACCTGTGGATAACTTCTCCCATGCCGCGAAACCGGGCAGCCACGGGGCAATCGGGGCGACAATGGTCCTGATCGGCTGCGGCAGCGGGAGGCTCCTTGGACAACCAGTGGCAGGGCACCGGCTCCGGCCGACCCACCGGCGGGGGCCGTGTGCTCATCACCGTCTTCGCCGCTGTGCTCGCGTTGGCTGCACTGTTCGGCTATCGGGGCGAACTGCCCGGCCTCCCGCAGCCGAGCCGCAGTGCCGTCGTAGCGCCGGTACGGCCCGCGCCCCGGCCTCCGTTGAACGCCGGTGAGCTCACCCGTGGCCTGTCTCCGGTACTGGTGAACATCACCGCCGCGGCCCGGCCGTTCGGTGCCGCGGCCGCCGGATCCGGCATCGTGCTCACCGGCGAAGGTCAGGTTCTCACCAGCCATCATGTCGTGAAGGGCGCGAAAACCGTCCGGGTCAGCCGCGTGGCCGACGGCGCCGTGTACACCGCCCAGGTGCTCGGCTACGACGCCCACGCCGATATCGCTCTGCTCTCCCTGGCCGGCGCCCACGGGTTGGCCACCGCGCGGATCGGTAGCTCCGCCGGACTCCGGGTTCGCGACGAGGTGCTGGCCGTCGGCAATGCGGGTGGTAGCGGTACGGCGACCGCGGTCACCGGGGAGATCAGCGATCTGGACAGCACGATCATGGCGCTGAACCAGCAGGACCTGTCCCGGCAGGCGCTCACCGGAATGCTCGAGATCGAGGCCGCCGTCAGCGCCGGCCAGTCCGGTGGCGCGCTCACCGATCGCACCGGCGCGGTCGTCGGCGTGATCGCCGCCGCGTCGGGGAGCCGGGACCCGCCGCCCGGCGGGGCCGCCGATCCGCCGAACGGCTACGCGGTGCCGATCGACGCCGCCATGCGGATCGTGCGGCAGATCCGGTCCGGAACCCCCACCGAATCCGTGCACATCGGCCCTAGCGCCACGCTGGGTGTCCTGATCTCCGACGCCCGGCCGCACGGTGCCCGCATCGATATGGCGATCCAGGGGCTGCCCGCGCAGACCGCCGGCCTGGTGGCCGGGGAGATCATCACCTCGGTGGACGGTCGCGCCGTCACCAGCGCCCGCGCCCTGCGTGCCGTGATCGACACCCGCAAACCCAGCGAAACCGTGCGGCTGGGCGTGCGGGCACCGGACGGCGCCGAACGGGTCGTGGCGGTCGAACTGGTGACGGGCACACCGGGCTAGGCGTACCGCTACCTTCGCCGCGGGTCAGAACAGTGACAGCCAGTAGTCCTGGAAGCGCAGGAACACCAGCACCAGCACCACCGCGTAGAACACCGCGACGAACGTCCAGCGCCATTCCGCGACCACGCGCAGCGCGCCCCGGTCGTTACCCCACAGCTGCTCGGTGATCACCGCGAGCAGCGGTGTGATGATCGCCCAGACCACCATGCAGTACGGGCACAGCGCATTGATGCGGTAGAGGCTCTGGAAGATCAGCCAGCAGATGAACAGCGTGCCCGCGGCGGTCCCCAGCCACAGCCCGGTCCAGATCCATCGGGGCAGCACCACACCCGCGACCGACAGCACCCCGAGCGTGACCACCACCGAAAACCCCGTCACGCCGATGATCGGGTTCGGGAATCCGAGTACCGCCGCCTGATCGGTGGCCATCACCGAACCGCAGGACAGCACCGGGTTCAAGCTGCACGAGGGTACGTAGCCGGGCTCGCTGAGCAGTTTGAAATCTTCGACGAGCAGGACGAACGCGGCGATCCAGCCTGCCAGTCCGCACAGGAGCATCGTCCAGGCGGCAGGCGGTGAAGTCCGGATCACCGGCCCGCAGCCGCCTGGATCGCGGCCGCCAACGGTGCGGTGTCGAACTTCTGCCCGCTCGGGTCGGCGGTGAGTTCCACCTTTTCACCGTCGACGAAGACCGTCGGGGTTCCGTCGATGCCCTCTGCCAGCGATTCCTTGGATTTCGCGGCGACGAAGCCGTCGTACTTCCGGTCGGCGACACAATCGGCGATGCCGGGATCGGTATAGCCCGCCTGCTGGGCGATGGCGACGAGCTGCTCGTCGGTCAGCCCGGCGCCGCCCTCGGGCGGCTGCTGCCGGAACATCAGCTTCAACCAGTCCTGATAATTGTCGGTGCCGGTCTCGGCCACACAGTAGGAGGCGTTCGCCGCCCGGGTGGAGTATTCGGTGCTGGACATCTTGTCCAGGTAACCCACGATGTTGTACTCGACCGCGGCGCTACCGTCCGCCACGGACTTGCTCAGCAGGTCGGCGTGATCGGCCTCGAACTGCTTGCAGACCGGGCACTGCATATCCGCGACGATCCGCACGGTTGCCTTCGCGTCGGGCTGCCCGATCCGGATGGCGCCGTTCTCGGTGGCGACCGCCGGGACGGGGCCCACATCGTCGGAACCGGAGTTCCGCACGGCCAGGCCGATACCGATCGCCGCGACCAGTGCCACGAGTACGGCGGCCACACCGACCTGGATCGCGATCTTGCGGTTGCGGTCCGCGCGCGCGCCCGCCGCCAGCGGATTGGGCCGCCCGGGGTTTTTGCTCACCGTGCGTTCACCACGCCTTTCCCTCGCCTCGCTGCCCCGGCCGTAGGTAGGTTCGCCGAGGGGCGCCGGGGTTCCCGGCACACCGCCCCCATCATTGTCCGGCTTGCTGAGAGTTTCCATAACTCACGCGCCCGAGTCGGTCAGGCAGTGTCGAGGCGGCGCAGTTCGGCGTCCGGATCGAAGGTCGCCGGCGGCCAGCTCAGATCCAGCTTCTCGAGCGCCTCGATGAGCAGTTCGGTGACGGCCAGTCGCGAATACCATTTCGCGTCGGCGGGCAATACGTACCAGGGCGCGTGATCGGTGGATGTGCGGTCCAGCAGATCCTGGTAGGCGTGCTGGTAGGCGGGCCAGTAGGCGCGTTCGTCGATATCGCCGGGATTGAACTTCCAGTACTTGTCCGGCCTTTCCAGCCGTTCCCGCAGCCTTTTCTTCTGTTCGTCCAGCGAAACGAACATCGCGACCTTCACCAGGGTTGTCCCGGCTTCGGCCAGTTCCTGTTCGAAATCGTTGATCTCGGTGTAGCGCTGCTGCCAGACGGCCTCCGGTACGAGTTCGTGGACGCGCGCCACCAGGACGTCCTCGTAATGTGAGCGGTCGAAAACGCCCAGCTGACCGCCCCGTGGGAGCCGTTTGCGGATACGCCACAGGAAGTGGTGCCGCTTTTCTTCCTCGGTCGGGACGCCGAAGGCAGCGTGATCGACGCCCTGCGGGTCTACCGAGCCGATGACATGACGCACGATGCCGCCCTTACCGGCGGTATCCATTCCCTGCAACACCAGCAGGACACTGCGGTTGTCCCCGGATCGGCCGTTGGCGTACAACTTTTCCTGCAGACCGGCCAGCACCTTGCCGCGTTCGCTCAGCAGCTGTTCCCCGTCTTTCTTGCGACCGGGGAACCCGGGTTTGGCGGAAGTGTCGATATCGGCGACGTGCAGGCCGTCGGCGCGCAGGGCCCGGCTCGCGGGAATCTTCCAGTGCTCGGACATCGGACAGACCTATCACAATCCGGGCGTGCTGCCGCGGATACGGGCCAGGCTCTGCAGATTATCGGCGAAATCGGAATCGCTGACCGGCGCGAGGACCAGGACATCGGCGGTGGTCAGGAGGTAGCGGCCGTCGTCGCGGATATCGAGCCAGCTGCGGTGCAGGGTGGGTGGAGACATGGGGTCGTCGGGGGCCACCGTGACGGTGATGAAACCCCGCGAGTCGACGGGTTCACGTAGCGTCGCGCGGAACCGCGCGGCGTCGCCGTTCCCGTCGACGGTGGGTATCGGGGCATCGGTGAGTACCGCGTCCTGGGGTTGGTGGAACGGGCCGTGGGCTCCGGGCCGGGCCGATCCGATGAGCTGCACCAATCGGCCCCCGAGGTCCTGGGCATGGCA
>JABFXT010000216.1 GCA_013361595.1 Nocardia sp.
ACAGGGTCGAGGCCCCTGGGTCCCGCCGTCGCACCCGCGAAACCCATACCTGCGGTGCATGCATTTCGCGGGGGCAACGACCGGACGGACTCGGCCCTTTCCGGGTTTCGTGGGACTCGACACCGCGTGGAGTCCCGGTCCGGTGTCGGTTCCAACAGCCAGCTTAGGGCAGATAACGGGCACGAACAGCTGGGATATGAGCGAGGACACCAGCGGCGCACGATACGCGAGATGTGGCGGGGCTCGCGTGGCTTCTCCACTCGGGCATCCGGTCCGTGCTCACCAGCGGCGGCCGCGCTCCGGCGAAGTCACCGGGGGTCGGGCAGAACCGGTGGCGGACCGGCCAGCGGCGCCCAGAAGTCGTCCCCGGGCGCGGCCGCCAAGGCCAGCCGGCCGTCGGGGCGCCAGTCGGCGGACAGTGTCAGGCGCCACGAATGCAGGTGGGCGCGCGGGAAGGTGCCGGAGCGGTCGAACAGCGGGTCGCCCAGGATCGGGTGGCCGATCCAGGCCAGGTGCACCCGCAGCTGATGGCGGCGCCCGCTGATCGGCCGCAGTGCCACGACCGTATGACCGGGATGGCGGGCCAGGACGGTGAATTCGGTGGTGGAGGGATAGTTCTTGGTGTTCAGCAGATCCGATTCGGCGACGGACCAGCGATCGCGGTCGCGCCGGATGGTTTCGCGGGGGGCGGCGACCCGGACGCGATTCTTGCGGCCCACGCTGAGCGGCAGTTCGACGGTCCCGGTCTCGGGGAGTTCGGTCGAGCCGGCGTCGACTATCGCCAGATAGACCTTTTCCGCGGTCTGCTTGTTGAACTGGCGGGTCAGCGGGCCGTGGGCCGACAGATCCCGGGCGAAGAGAATGAGCCCCGAGGTCACCTTGTCGATCCGGTGCACCGGATACAACTTCTCGCCGTGCTCCTCGGCGGCCGCCACGATATCGCTGTCGTGGCGTTCCCCGGTGACCGAGATCCCGGCGGGTTTGTTCAGCGCCAGGATCGCCTCGTCCTCGATGAGCAGGCTGCGGGCGCGCAGCTCGGGCCAGTCGATATCCACCGGTCGAGCTTAGGTCCACAACGGATCGTCGCCCGCTGTGGTCAGGTTCCGGAGCCCGGCCGGGGACCGGTGATATCGCGAAACTCCCGGGATCCCGGATGGGCCGAGAGTCGGCCGCCGTAGAAGGCACAATGGCGACAGCAGGCCGCGAGTCAGTGATATCGCATACGGCGGTTCGGGAGGGTTCACCCTTCCCGGCCGCGTTCGACGACCGAATCGCCCGTCGAGCGGGTTGACGTGGACCAGGTGTCCACCGGGCGCGAGAGCTAGCCGGACCGACCTCCCCAGGAGTGATGGTGGCCTCTTCGACTCCGCGCAAACCCGGCCGGGCCATGGTCGGCGACCGGATCACGCCGGGTGGGCGCACTCAGATGCTGATCCTGGCCACTGTGGGGTTCGCGCTCAACTTCTGGGCGTGGGCGCTGCTCAGCCCGCTGGCGCCGCGATTCCGCGACGAGCTGGGGCTGAACTCCTTCCAGGAATCGCTGGTGGTCGCCGTTCCGGTGATCGTGGGATCGCTGGGGCGGATCCCGATCGGCGCGCTGGCCGACCGCTACGGCGGGCGCCTGATGTTCCCGGCGGTCTCGGTGATCACGGTGGTTCCGGTGCTGTTCCTGGGGCTGATCGGGCATTCGGCATTGGCGGCGCTGCTGATCGGTGGCTTCTTCCTCGGTATCGGCGGCACGGTGTTCGCGGTCGGGGTGCCGTTCGTGAGCGCGTGGTTCCCGCCGGAGAAACAGGGACTGGCGATCGGCGTGTACGGCATGGGGATGGGCGGTACCGCGATCAGCGCCCTGACCACGGTGCGGCTGGTGGACGCGGGTAACACCGCCACACCTTTCCTGCTGTGCGCGATGGCGCTGCTGATCTACGCGGTCGTCGCCTGGTACCTGCTGCGCGACGCACCCGGGCGCACCCCGCCCACCGAATCCATGACCGACCGGCTGAAGCAGACCGTGCGCCTCCCCGCGACCTGGGCGGCCTCGGCGCTGTACGCCGTCTCGTTCGGTGGTTTCGTCGCGTTCTCGGTGTACCTGCCCTCCTATCTGCGTACCGCCTACGATCTGTCGCAGGCCGACGCGGCGAACCGGATGGCCGGGTTCGTACTGCTCGCGGTGATCATGCGACCGGTAGGCGGCTGGCTGGCCGACCGATTCGACGCGCCCACCGTCCTGGCGACCACGCTCTGTGTCGTCGTGATCGGCGCCTCCGTCCAGGCCGCTACTCCCGGCCTCGCGCCGACCGGCACCATCGCCTTCCTCGCGCTGGCCGCGGCGCTCGGTGCCGGAAGCGGTGCCACCTTCGCACTGGTGGCCCTGATCGCGCCGCCCGGCAAGGTCGGCGCGGTCACCGGGTTCGTCGGGGCGGCCGGCGGCCTGGGCGGATTCGTCCCGCCGCTGGTGATGGGCGCCATCTACGAGACCACCGGCGATTACGGGCCGGGCCTGCTGGCACTGGCCGTCGTCGCCCTCGTCGCGTTGCTGTTCACATTGCTCGTCGTCCGGCACCAAGTCGACCGGAACCAGACCTGAACCTTTGCCGCGGTCTTCGCGGGCCGTACGCAACCGCTTCGAAGGAGGCTCTATGACGCACAGCCGGCGCGGTTCGGGACAGGCGGGGCTCGACGACGGGCTCACCGACGCGCTGGTGGGGACCCGGCGCTTCTTCACGCGCGCCGACGTATCGCCGGATCGGCGGGCCATGTTCGAGGTCGGAGGCCGGCAGGCGGACGAGTTCTACCGGGACCGCTGGAGTCACGACAAGGTGGTGCGGTCCACGCACGGGGTGAACTGCACCGGATCGTGTTCGTGGAAGATCTATGTCAAGGACGGGATCATCACCTGGGAGACCCAGCAGACCGTCTATCCGTCGGTGGGCCCGGACAAACCCGAGTACGAGCCGCGCGGCTGTCCGCGGGGTGCGGCGTTCTCCTGGTACACCTATTCGCCCACCCGGGTGCGGTATCCGTATATCCGCGGCGTGCTGCTGGAGATGTACCGGGCCGCGAAGGCGGCCACCGGTGATCCGGTGAGCGCGTGGGAGACCATCGTCGAGGATCCGGAGTCGGCGAAGCGCTACAAATCCGCGCGCGGTAAGGGCGGGCTGGTGCGGGCGACCTGGGACGAGGCGACCGAGATGATCGCGGCCGCCCATATCCACACCATCGCCCGGTACGGCCCGGACCGGATCGCGGGTTTCTCGCCGATTCCGGCGATGTCGATGGTCTCGCACGCGTCGGGCGCGCGATTCGTCTCGCTGGTGGGCGGGACCATGCTGTCCTTCTACGACTGGTACGCGGATCTGCCGGTGGCTTCACCACAGGTGTTCGGCGACCAGACCGACGTCCCGGAATCGGGGGACTGGTGGGATGCCGGCTACCTGATCATGTGGGGGTCGAATCTGCCGGTGACCCGGACCCCGGACGCGCACTGGATGACCGAGGCCCGGTATCGCGGGCAGAAGGTCGTCGCGGTCTCCCCGGACTACGCCGACAATGTGAAATTCGCCGACGAATGGCTGGCCCCGCATCCCGGCACCGACGGCGCGCTGGCCATGGCGATGGGGCATGTGGTGTTGCGCGAGTTCTTCGTCGAACGCGAGGTGCCGTATTTCGCGAGCTATGTGCGACAGTTCACCGATCTGCCGTTCCTGGTACGGGTGGAGGAGACCACGGACGGTTATGTCGCGGGCAAGTTCCTGACCGCTGCCGACCTCGACGAGTACGCCGGGGTGGAGAACGCGGCGTTCAAAACCGTGGTGCTCGCGGCCGACGGCCGTCCGGTCGTCCCGAACGGTTCGGTCGGTCACCGCTACGGCGAAACCGGAATGGGGAAATGGAATCTGGACCTGGAGGGGGTGGTACCGCAGCTGACACTGTTCGGTAGAACCGCGGTGCCGGTCTCGCTGCCCCGCTTCGACACCGTCGGCAGCGAGGATTCCGCGATGCTGCGGGGCGTGCCGGTACGCCGGGTGAACGGTCACCTGGTGACCACGGTGTTCGATCTGATGCTGGCGCAGTTCGGGGTGCACCGGGAAGGTCTGCCGGGGGAGTGGCCGGTCGACTACGACGACCCCTCCCAGCCCTACACCCCGGCCTGGCAGGAATCGATCACCGGTGTCCCGGCCTCGGTGGCGCTGCGGATCGCGCGCGAGTTCGCGGGCAACGCCGAGGAGAGCCACGGCCGGTCGATGATCATCATGGGCGCCGGTACCAACCATTGGTTCCACTCCGACACCATCTACCGCGCGTTCCTCACCTTGACCACACTCACCGGCTGCCAGGGCGTGAACGGCGGGGGCTGGGCACACTATGTCGGTCAGGAGAAATGCCGCCCGATCACCGGTTGGACGCAGCTGGCCTCGGCGCTGGACTGGTCGCGGCCGCCGCGGCAGATGATCCAGACCGCTTTCTGGTACCTGCATTCGAATCAGTTCCGCTACGACTGGTTCGGCGCGGACAAACTCTCGGCCACGCCCGGTGCCGGGCAGCTGGCGGGCATGAGTACCGCCGATGTGATCGCGCAATCGGCGCGGCTGGGCTGGATGCCGTCGTATCCCACCTTCGACCGCAACCCGCTGGACCTGGTCGACGCAGCCGCAGCCGAGGGCGGATCGCTGGCCGGGTATGTGGTGTCGGAATTGCGTTCCGGCCGTATGCGCTTCGCCTGCGAGGACCCCGACGCTCCGGAGAACTTCCCGCGGATACTGAGCGTGTGGCGAGCGAATCTGCTGGGTTCCTCGGCCAAGGGCAACGAGTATTTCCTCGAACATCTCCTGGGCACCGAATCCTCGCTGCGTGCCAAACAGACGCCGGCCGGGGCGCGTCCGCGGGACGTGGTGTGGCGGCCCGACGCCCCGCGCGGCAAACTCGATCTGCTGCTCACCCTGGATTTCCGGATGACCAGCACCACCTTGTTCTCCGATATCGTGCTGCCCGCCGCGACCTGGTACGAGAAACACGATCTGAACACCACCGATATGCACCCGTTCGTGCATTCGTTCAATCCGGCCATCGCGCCGCCCTGGCAGACGCGCACCGATTGGGACGCTTTCCGGGCGATCGCCGAGAAGTTCAGTGAGCTCGCCGGTCCCCGGCTCGGGGTCCGCAAGGATGTGGTGGCGGTACCGCTGCTGCACGACACCCCCGACGAACTCGCCACGCCACACGGCCGGGTCGCGGATTGGAAGACCGGGGATACCGAACCGGTGCCCGGGGTCACCATGCCGAAACTGGTGGTGGTGGAGCGCGATTACGGCGCGATCGCCGCGAAGATGAGCGCGCTGGGGCCGCTGGCGGAGAAACTCGGCGGTACGACGAAGGGCGTCACCTTCGATTTCGGACCCGAGGTCGAATATCTGCGGCACAAGAACGGGGTGATCCGCGGTGGACCGGCCGACGGCCGGCCGTCGTTGCAGCGCGGTATCCAGGCGTGCGAGGCCGTTCTCGCCCTGTCCGGCACCACCAACGGGCGCCTGGCGACCGAGGGTTTCCGTACCCTCGAACAGCGCACCGGCGTCCGGCTCGCCGATCTGGCCGCCGAGCACGAGGGTAAACAGATCACCTTCGCCGATACCCAGGCCGCCCCGGTTCCGGTGATCACCTCACCGGAATGGTCGGGCTCGGAAACCGGCGGCCGCCGGTATTCGCCGTTCACGATAAATATCGAACGCCGCAAACCCTGGCATACGCTCACCGGTCGCCAGCATTTCTATCTCGACCACGACTGGATGACCGAACTCGGCGAGGGACTTCCGGTGTACCGGCCGCCGCTGAACATGGCCGCCCTGTTCGGGGAACCGGTGCTGGGTTCGACGGGCGAGCTCGGGGTCACCGTCCGCTACCTCACCCCGCACAGCAAATGGTCGATCCACTCCGAATATCAGGACAACCTGTTCATGCTGAGCCTTTCGCGCGGTGGGCCCAATATCTGGATTTCGCCGCGCGACGCGGCGACGATCGGTGTCGCCGACAACGAATGGGTGGAGGCGGTCAACCGCAACGGTGTGGTGGTGGCGCGCGCGGTGGTCTCGCACCGGATGCCGGCCGGGACGGTGTACATGTACCACGCGCAGGACCGGCTCATCGACGTGCCGATCAGCGAGACCTCCGGGCATCGCGGCGGTATCCACAATTCGCTGACCCGGCTGCTGGTCAAACCCAGCCATCTCATCGGCGGCTACGCCCAGCTCAGTTTCGCGTTCAACTATCTCGGACCCACCGGTAATCAACGCGACGAGGTGACCGTGATCCGCCGTCGCAGCCAGGAGGTGAGCTACTGATGCGGGTGATGGCGCAGATGGCGATGGTGATGAACCTCGACAAATGTATCGGCTGTCATACCTGTTCGGTCACCTGTAAACAGGCGTGGACGAACCGGTCGGGCGTGGAATACGTGTGGTTCAACAATGTGGAGACCCGGCCCGGGCAGGGCTATCCCCGCACCTACGAGGATCAGGATCGGTGGCGCGGCGGCTGGGAGTTGAACCGTCGTGGGCGTCTGCAACTCAAGGGTGGCGGCCGGTTGCGCAAACTGTTCACGATCTTCAGCAATCCGATCCTGCCCGCCCTGAGCGACTACTACGAACCCTGGACCTACGACTACGAGAACCTCACCACCGCACCCGCCCAGCGCCACACGCCGGTGGCCCGGCCGAAATCGCTGATCACCGGCGAGGATACGAAGATCGAATGGTCGGCGAACTGGGATGACGATCTCGGTGGGGCGCCCGAATTCGGTGATCGCGATCCGTTGTTGCGCAAACTCGCCGAGAAGGTGCGTTTCGAATTCGAGCAGACCTTCATGTTCTATCTGCCGCGGATCTGCGAGCACTGCCTCAACCCGTCGTGCGCCGCGTCCTGTCCTTCCGGCGCGATCTACAATCGCACCGAGGACGGAATAGTCCTGGT
>JABFXT010000797.1 GCA_013361595.1 Nocardia sp.
GGGTCGACCAGGCGCTCTGCAGATTCTCGAGCGCGTCCGCGTCGAGACCCGAGGCCGCCATCGGCGCCAGATGCCGCTGTTCGGTCCCACTGCCGGTCTCCGCGTCCGGCTCGGGGGGATTCGCGATGAGCTCGTCCACGGCCGCGGCCAGATCGGCGATGGTGAAGTACTCGAACAGCAATTGCGGCGCCAGCGGCAACCCGGCCTCGCTCGCGCGGGTGGCGAGCTGGATCGCGATTACGCTGTCACCCCCCAGTGCGAAGAACCCGTCGTCGCGCCCGACCTCGTCGATCTCGAGCAGTTCGGCCAGCAGCGTGGCGATGGTCCGCTCGGTATCGGTCAGCAGGGTCGCGTCCGTACCGGTGGCACCGGCCACCGCGACCGGCTGCTCGTGGCGGATCACCACCCGTCCGGTATCCCAGTCTTCCGGTAGTACCCGGAGATCGCCGACGGGACGGGCCGGTTCGGTGGCGAAGCCTTCCACCACGCGGGCCAGCACATCGGCGAATACGGCACCGGTCGCCGCCTCGTAGAGGTCCGTATTGACCACTACGCGGGTGGTGAGATCGCCGTTGGGTTCCACCGTGTAGTCGAAATGGATATCCATGAACGACACTTCGTAGTGTTTGGCGATACCGGTGACCGTGGTGGCACCATCGGCCGTGAAATCGACCGCCTGCAATCGGTGCCGGAAATGCATGACCACCTGGAACAGCGGGTTACGCGACAGAGTACGCGGCGGATTGATCGTCTCCACCAGGCGTTCGAAGGGCACGCCCTGCCGGGAGATCGCGTCCAGCGCCGCGTCCCGGACCCGGGCGAGCACACCGCGCGGGGTCGGATCACCGGAGAGGTCGTTGCGCAGTACGACCATATTCGCGAAGAGACCGATCATCCGGTCGGTCTGCTCGTCGAGCCGGTTGGCCACCGCCGCGCCGATCGGCAGATCGTCTCCGGCGCCGAGCGCGTGCAGGGTCACCGCGCTCATCGCCTGGCAGAGCATGAAATCGGTGGCTCCGGCCGCTTCGGCCTGCTGCCGGGCGGCCTGCCAGGTGGCGGCGGGCACGACCCGGGTCGTACTCGCCCCGTTCCGGGCGAGTACGGCCGGACGCGGCCGGTCGTGGGCGATCGCGATCTCGTCCGGCATTCCGTCGAGTGCCGCGCACCAGTAGTCGAGGAGCTCCTGGCCGTAGGCGCTGACCGCGCCGTGTCCCGGCGCCCGGTCGAAGATCTCCCGCTGCCAGATGGCGAAATCAGCGAACTGGATACCCAGCTCGGGCCAGTCCGGTGTCTTTCCGGCCAGCCGGGCACGGTAGGCCGTGGTCAGATCGTCGACGAAGATATCGCAGGATTGCCGGTCGGCGATGATGTGATGCATCAGGATCGACAGCACATGGGTGTTCTCGTCGAGTACCAGCAACCGGACCCGCAGCTGTATCTCGGTGCGCAGGTCGAAAATGTAGGCGGCGTCCGCGGCCAGCTCGATCTCCAGCTGGTCGGCCGGATCGGCCGTGCCCTCGCGTAGGTCGACAACCGGCAGGGGAACCGGTGCCGGGGCGGCGATGTGCTGGTACGGGATGCCCTCGTGTTCCGGGAAAGTCGTCCGGAGGGAATCGTGGCGCGCGGAGACATCGGCGACGGCGGCGCGCAGCGCCTCGATATCGAGCGGTCCGTCGAAACGCACCGGGTAGGTGACGTTCTCACCGTCTATCGCGCCTTCCATCCGGCGCTGCAACCAGTACATGCGCTGCGAATAATTCAGCGGAGTGCGTTCGGGACGGTCACGGCGGACCAGGGCGGGGCGATTCGTGGCCCGGGCCTGGCCCGGGCTCTCCACCGCCGGGCTACCTTCCGGATCCGTGACCGCTTCGTCGAATTCGGCCATATCGTCGATATCGATACCGAACTCGTTCTGGAACTCCGTCACGATATACGCGGCCAGACCACCGACGGTCGGAGTGTCGAACGGCACCCGCATATCGATCTCGAGTCCGAACTCGGCCCGGATCATGGAGATGAGCCGTGCGGCCAGCAGCGAATGGCCGCCCAGTTCGAAGAACGAGTCGTCGCCGCCGATCCGCGGCCGGTCGAACAACCGGCCGTAGAGCTCGGCGATCCGCCGTTCGGTGGGGGTGCGCAATTCGCGGAATTCCCGGGCCAGGCTGAGCTCCGGAACCGGAAGTGCCCGGCGGTCCAGCTTCCCGTGGGTCGTGAGCGGGATCCGGTCGATCACCGTGAACGCCGCGGGCACCATGTATTCGGGTAGCCGCGCCGCGACCCGCGCGCGCAGCGCGTCCAGGTCCAGTTCGGCGCCCAGGACCGGCACCGGGTACGCGGCCAGGATCTGGCCGAGTGAGGGATGGTCGGTGACCACCACGACCGCGTGCGCCACCTCCGGATGATTGCTGATCGCGGCCTCGACCTCGCCGAGTTCGATCCGGTGACCGCGCACCTTGACCTGTTCGTCGGTCCGCCCGATGAATTCGATGACACCGTCGGCGCCGCGACGGCCCAGATCGCCCGTGCGGTAGAGGCGGCGGCCGGGACGGAACGGATCGGCGACGAACCGTTCCGCGGTCAGCGGTGCCCGGTCGTGATAGCCGCGGGCCAGCTGATCGCCACCCAGATAGATTTCGCCGACCACCCCGTTGGGCACGAGTTGCAGCGCATCATCGAGCAGGTAGAGGTGCACATTGCGGTTGGGGACGCCGATCGGCACGATCCCGGTGCCCTGCGGGCCCTCGACCGGCATATGAGTGGAGCACACCACCGCTTCGGTGGGGCCGTAATGGTTGCGCAACTGGGCGTCGAACCGCGCGGTGAACCGGTCGGCCACCTCGCCGGGCAGCGCCTCACCGCCCACCGGCATATGGCGCAGGGCGGTCCAGTTGTTGATCTCGGGCAGCATCAGGAACGTCGCCAGCATCGACGGGACCATATGCAGTACCGAGACACCGTGCCGGGTCACCAGATCGGCGACATACGGAATATCGCGATAGGCGTTGGGCTTCGGGATCACCACACACGCGCCGACGTACTGCGTCACGAAGATATCCATGAGCGAGGCATCGAAGCTCACCGAGGTGGACTGCAGTACCCGGTCCGCGGGAGTGAGTTCCCATTCCGCGGCGAAACTCGCCAGATGGTCGGCGATCGCCGCGTGCGGGACCGGGACGCCCTTCGGCCGCCCGGTGGAGCCGGAGGTGTAGATGACATAGGCGATATTGCCGGGGTGCAGCGGCGCCACCCGGTCGCTGTCGGTGGGATCGGTATCGGCCAGCGCTGCCGCGGCGGCGACCGCCGCCGCGTAGGCGCTCTCGGTGAGCAGCAGCCGCGGCCGCGCGTCACCGATCAGATAGTCGACCCGCTCGGCGGGATAGCTCGGATCGATCGGTAGGTAGGCCGCCCCGGCCTTGAGGATCGCCCAGGCCGCGACGACGAAGTCCACCGAGGTGGCCAGGCCGAGGGCGACGATGTCCTCGGGGCCGACGCCGTTACCGATCAGCCAGTGCGCCAGCCGGTTCGCGCGCGCGTTGAGTTCGGCGTAGTCGAGTTCGATCTCGTCGGAGAGCACCGCGAGGCTGTCCGGAGTGGCGGCGACCCGGGCTTCCAGTTGTGCCACCAGAGTGGTCGGGATGTATTCGGCCAGCGGACCGTGCGATACCGCCAGCACCGCCGCGCGGTCGGGGCCCAGGATATCGATCTCCGACAGGCGACGGCCGGGGCCGGCCAGCACGGTGTCCAGCAGCTGGAGGTAATGATCGAGCAGTTGGTCGACGGTACGCTGCTCCAGCCGGTCGACCAGATACGTCGCCTCGACCCGGGTGCCGGAGTCGTCCGCGACGATCATCAATCCCAGTTCTTCCTGCGCCACCGCGCTGGCGAGCGGGAGTTCGGCCGACCGCACGCCGGGCAGGTCGAAACCGTCGACCGCACCGCGCATCCCGAAGCTGAGCTGAACCAACTGGGCCAACCCGTCGCGTCCGGACACCCGGTCGGGGCCGACCGCGCGCACCACCTGGTCGACGCCCACGCCCTGATGAGCGAACGCCCCGGTGCAGGTTTCGACAGTGGACTCGAGCAGCGTGACGAAGGTGGCGTCACGTTCGGCCCCGGCGCGGATCAGCACCGTGTTACCGAAATAGCCGAGCAGCGCGTCGGCACCCCGCCCGGACCGGTTGCTCACGGGGACCGAGATCAGGAAGTCGGTGGCCGCGGTGTAGCGGCGGACGAGCGCCTGGAAGCCTGCCAGCAGCACGGTGAACGGGGTCGCCGAATACTGTCGGCCGATCGCGGCGACCCGATTCATCAGCTCGGCCGGTACCGCGCGCGTTCGAATCTCCGCGTCCCTGCTGTGTCCCGCCGTCACGGAGCGGCCCGGCAGCTCGACACGGCTGGGCAGCGGTGTCAGTATCTCGCGCCAGTAGTCCAGATCGGCGGTATCGGTCGCGTCACGCCCCCGGACAACGGCGAGATCGGCGTACTGGACCGGCAGTTCGGGCAGCACGGTACTGCGATAGGCCGCATTGACCTCACCGAAGAAGACCGACCAGGAATCGTCGTCCCAGCCGATGTGGTGCACGGTCAGAACGAGTACATACTCGGCGGCCCCGGTCCGGGCCAGGGTGACGCGCAACGGCGAATCACGGGTGAGGTCGAACGGGCGGGCGAAGTCCCGGCGGGCCAGGACTTCGACCCGGCGCTGCCGTCCGCTCTCGGGTAGCTCGGTGAGATCGTGTTCCTGCCAGCACAGTTCGGTTTCGGCCCGGGAGATCTGATAGGGCTCCCCCGCGTCGTCGACATGGTAGGTGGTCCGCAAGATCTCGTGCCGCCCGGCGACGGTGGCGAAGGCGGCTCGCAGGCGTCCGGAATCCAGATCCCCGTCGAGCCGATAGGCGACACAGATGTTGAGAGTGGTGTCGTCCGGGTCGAGCCGCTGGACGAACCACATCCGGCGCTGCGCATCCGACAGCGGGCTCGGGTCCTCGCCGCGCCGGGTCGGCGCCACGGGCTCGGGCGCGGTTATCGCCTGTTCCTCGAGCCGCTGCTGCAATAAGCGTCTACGCCGCTCGAGAATATCGTCTGCCATAGCTGTCCTTCGGAATCGCTGCGTGAGTTGATGTTCGGGGGGGTCAGGACCCGACCGGCCCGGCGGCTTTCAGATCGACCGGACCGAACGCGCGGATCAGCTCCGCCGTGGCGTCCTGCCAGATCTCGACGAACCGCTCGATATCGGATTCGGCGAACAACGCTTCGCTCCAGCGCAGCAGGGTCACCAACTGGGGGCCGTCCGGGGTCGTGCCGATACCGGCGAGCACATCCAGGGCGCACCGCAGACCGAAATCGGGTTCCGGTGCCAGTGGCAGGTTTTCCACCAGTTCGTGCTCGGAGACCGGATTCCAGGCGGTGCCGGCTCCGGTCAGATCCACCCGCCCCAGATAGTCGAACAGGATCTGCGGTCCGGGTGCCGCGGCGAGGCCGGGGTCTTCGGCCAGATAGCGCAGCACACCGTAGTCGAGGCCGTTGTTGGGTACCGCGGCCACCTCGGCGGCCACGGTCGCCAGCAGGTCCCGGACCCGGGCCGGGTCCTGTCGGGCCACCGCCAGATCCACCGGTTCGACTCCGGCACCGAATCGCACCGGGAACATACTGGTGAACCAGCCCACCGTATGGGAGGTGTCGATATCCGGACCGAGTACCGCGTCCTCGCGACCGTGCGCCTCCATCGCGACGTAGGCGCCGCCGGCGCTGTCCTGCCCGCGTTCGGTCCGCCAGGTCGCCAAGGTCACGACCAGCGTCGCGATCAGGAACTCGCGCACCCCTGCCACGGCGGCCGGGCTCTCCAGCAGCGCGGCGGTGGTCGCCGCCGGGGTGTGCAGACGCAATGCCCGGTAGGACCCCCAGCTGTCGGTGGTGGGATCGGGCCGGCGGCGGCCGAGAACTGGATCCGGAAGGGCGACCTGTCGCAGCCAGT
The DNA here is from genome assembly GCA_013361595.1 of Nocardia sp. Taxonomy (GTDB): domain Bacteria; phylum Actinomycetota; class Actinomycetes; order Mycobacteriales; family Mycobacteriaceae; genus Nocardia. The sequence continues at coordinate 5,975 of JABFXT010000797.1, forward strand.
AGCCGCGCTGTGCCTGTACTTCCGGTAGATCCCGGCGCGCGTGCAGCGCCGCCGCGTACTCGCGGTATCCGGTGTGCTCGACCGGCGGGCGCAGGACCGGTACCCGGCCGGCCGCGACCGCCGGATCGGCGGTCAGTTCGGCCCAGCTCGCGGCGAGGTCGGCGCTGATCACATACCAGGAGACCGGGTCGACGGCGAGATGGTGCACCGTGAGCAGCAGCAGGTCGGCCGGGCCGGGCCGGGTGATCCGGGTGGCGTGGATCAGGCGGCCGGCCGGCGGATCCAGTCGGTCGGCATCGGTCTGTGCCCGCGCGGATACGGTGGCCGCGAGATCCGCGCCGCAGGGCGTCGTGGTGAGGATGTCCACCGCGGACACCGCCCCCGGCTCCCGGGTGTACAGCTCGTATCCGGTGGCGGTCTCGGTGAACCGGGCCCGCAGCAGATCGTGCCCGTCCAGCAGCGCCTGCAATACGGCCAGTAGCTGCGGGTCGGTGATACCGGCGGGCAACTCCAGCAGCGATCCCAGCGAGAACCGGCGGTAGCGCCCGTACTCGTGCATCCAGGACAGGATCGGGACCCGGCCGACCGCACCGTATTCGGCAACGGCCGACCGCCGGTCCCCGGCGCTGCCCGAATCCACCCGTTCGGCCAATTCGGCGATGGTGCCGACGCTCAGGACCATTCGCGGACTGATCGCGATACCCGCCCGGCGCAGCCCGTTCACCAGGGAAAGCGCGACAATACTGTCCAGGCCGAGGTCGATGAGGTCGTCGTCGACACCCGGCTCGGGACCACCGGTCAGTCCCGCTATCACGGCACAGATCGTGCGTTCGGTGTCGGTACTCGCGGCGGTGCTCCCGCCCCGGCCCGAGGCCGCGGTGGCCAGCGACTCCAGCCGCCGCACCAGATCGCCGGTGCGATACATCCGCGCGCCGGGCCGGTACGGGTTGCCGACAAAACGTTCCGCGGTACCGGCCGG
>JABFXT010000250.1 GCA_013361595.1 Nocardia sp.
CCGATGTCACCGAGGCCGTGCTCACCACCATCCCGGCCCGCTTCCACGGCAGCGCCAACGACCCGCTGCTGACGGCCCTGGCCCTGGCGCTGGGTGAATGGCGGCGCCGGCGCGGTATGTCGGCCGGCGCCGAATTGATCACCCTGGAGGGACACGGCCGCGAGGAACAGGCGGTACCGGGCGCCGATCTGAGCTCCACGGTCGGCTGGTTCACCACACGGTTCCCGATGCGCCTCGAATTGCGGGATATCGATCCCGAGGACGCCTTCGCCGGCGGCGCCGCCGCGGGACGCGCTGTCCAACAGGTGAAAGAGCAACTGCGGGCGGTGCCGGACAACGGCATCGGCTACGGAATGCTGCGGTGCCTGGACTCCCAGGGCAGTGCCGAGCTGGGAAGCTCGCCGGAACCTCAGATCAGCTTCAACTATCTGGGGCGGGTGGGTGTCCGCGAAACCTCGGGGGCGTGGACACCCACCCGTGAATTCACCTCGTTGGCCGCGACCGGCGATCCGCGGATGGCGCTGCCCGCGCTGCTCGATATCAACGCGATCGCCGAACCCGGCCCCGAAGGTCTCGAACTCGAAGCGACCTGGGAGTTCGCCGGACAGATCCTCGACCCCGCCGAAGTCGACGAACTCGCCGGTCTGTGGGTGCGCGCGCTGCGCGCCCTCGCCGGACATATCCGGTCCGAAGCCGCGGGCGGCTACACCCCGTCGGATTTCCCGCTCGTCACCGTCTCGCAGGACGAGATCGACGGCTGGCTGCGCGACTATCCGTCGCTGACCGATGTGTGGCCGTTGACCGCGCTGCAGACCGGGTTGCTGTTCCACGCGATCTACGACCGCGACACCACCGACGGTTACACCGTGCAGGCGTCCCTGAGCTTCGCCGGTACGGCCGACCCGGACCGGATGCGGTGGGCCGCCCAGGCACTCGTCGACCGCCACGACAGCCTGCGTACCGCATTCGTCGAGAGCGCCGGCGGACCGCGCCAGCTCGTGCTCGGCGACACCGAAGCCGACTGGCAGTTCACCGATATCAGCGATATCGACGACGACGCCGAGCGCGCCGACCGGTTGCGCGAGCTCGCGGTCGCGGCCACCGCGCCGTTCGATCCGGCCCGGCCACCGCTGTTGCGTTTCCATCTGGTGCGCACCGGCGCCGACGAATGCCGGCTGCTGGTCACCAACCATCACCTCGTACTCGACGGCTGGTCGATGCCGGTGCTGATCCACGAACTGCTGTCGCTGTACGCATTCGGCGACGACGCCGCCGAACTCGCGCCGCCGCGTTCCTACCGTGACTACCTGCAATGGCTGCACGGCCAGGACGCCGACGCGGCGGCCGCGGCCTGGCAGCGGATGCTGGACGGAATCGAAAGCCCCACCCGGGTCGCCGGGCGGCCGGACCGCGCGGTCACCGCGGACAGCGGTGAGGTCGGGTTGCGCCTCGACACCGCGACCACGGCCGCGCTCCTCGATCTGGGCCGCTCCCACGGTGTCACCGCCAATACGTCGATCCAGGTGGCGTGGGCGTTGTTGCTCACCGCCCTGACCGGCCGCTCCGATGTGGTGTTCGGCAACACGGTCTCGCATCGTCCACCGCATATCCAGGGCGTCGAGTACATGGTCGGCCTGTTCATCAACACCTTGCCGGTGCGGGTGCGGCTCGACCCGCGCGAAACCGTCGCCGAGCTGCTCACGCGGGTCCAGTCCGAGCAGGCCGCGATGCTCGATCACCGCAATATCGGTCTGGCGGAGCTCCAGCGGGCAGCCGGGATCGCCGATATGTTCGACACGGTCACCGTGCTGGAGTCCTACCCGCTCGATCGCGAGGGCCTGTCCCGCGATCTCGGTGCCGCCGGGCTGCGGCTCCTCGATCTCGACGCCCAGGACGCCACTCCCTACCCGTTGAGCCTGCAGGTGACGCCGCCGTCGCGGGACGCCGACGAGACCGAGGAGTCCGCGACCCATAGCGTGACGTTGCGGTTCGCCACCGACCGTTTCGATCCCGACCACGCGCGCACCCTGCTCGAACGATTCGAACTGCTGCTGACCCGGCTGGTCACCGAGCCGGGGCGCCCGGTCGCGGCGGTCTCCTCGAACCGGGAACCCGAAGAGACCGAACTCCGCTCGGTCCACGGTGACCCGCCGGTCCCCGAACGCAGCCTGCACGACATCCTGACGGCCACCGCGCGCCGCTATCCGAACGCGGCGGCCGTGCGCGCCGGCGACAGCACCCTCACCTACCGCGAACTGGAGCAACACGCCGACGCCCTGGCCCGGCGGCTGACCGCCCGCGGGGCGAGCCGGGAAACCTTCGTGGCACTTGTCCTTCCCCGATCGGCCGAACTGGTCGTGGCGATCTGGGCCGTGGCACGGACCGGCGCGGCCTTCGTCCCGCTCGACCCGGCCAACCCACCCGAACGTCTCGCGGAACTGCTGGCCGATTCACACAGCGCGCTCGGCGTGACGACCGACGCCGTGGCACGGCAGCTGCCGGATTCGGTCGACCGGGTGATCGTCGACATCACGCAATCACCGGATCCCGTCGGCGAACCGGTCACTCCCGGCCGGCTGCTGCCCGACAACGCGGCCTACATGATCTACACCTCCGGATCGACAGGTAGGCCCAAGGCGGTGCAGGTGGGCCATCGTGGTCTGGCCGATCTCGTCGCCGCTCAGGCCGAGGCGTTCCGCGCAACCCCGGATTCGTCGGTACTGCAGGTCGCCTCACCGGGATTCGACGCCTGCGTCTCGGAGCTGCTGCTCGCCCACGGCAGCGGCGCCTGCCTGGTGATCGCGCCGCCGGAAGTGTACGGCGGCGCCGATCTGGAGAAGCTGCTGCGTGACCAGCGGGTCACCCATGCCATCATCACCCCGTCGGTACTGGGCACCATGGACCCGGCCGGGCTGCCGGGACTCGGAACGATCGCTGTGGTCGGTGAGGCCACCGGATCCGACATCGTGAACCAGTGGGCACCCGGACGCCGGCTCATGAACCATTACGGTCCGACCGAAGCCACGATCTGGGCGACCGGATCCGATGTCCTGACCCCCGGTGAACAGGTGACCGTCGGCGGACCGATCCGCGGTGTGACAGCGGCGGTACTCGACCTGTGGCTGCGCCCGGTACCGGTCGGTGTCGCCGGGGAACTGTATATCGGCGGCCCCGGCCTGGCCCGCGGATACTTCGACCACCCGGCCACCACCGCCGCCCGGTTCGTCGCCGACCCGCGCTCACGCCACGGGGAACGGATGTACCGCACCGGCGACTCGGTGCGCTGGATACGCGGCCGCGGCGGCCTGGAACTGGAGTATCTCGGCCGCGGCGATCAGCAGGTGAAGATCCACGGGCTGCGGATCGAACCGGGGGAGGTCGATGCCCACCTGGCCCGGTATCCCGGGGTCGCCCGGGTCGCCACCGTCGCCCAGGAGGGTCCCGCCGGGGAACCGGTCCTGGTCTCCTATGTGGTGCCCACGCCGGGCACGACCCTGGATACAGCGGCCCTGCACGACGACCTCGCCGGTTCGCTCGCCCACTACATGAACCCCGCCGCGATCGTGGAACTGGCATCGTTGCCGTTGACACCGGTCGGCAAGGTCGACCGGAAAGCGCTGCGCGAACGTGACTTCCGCGCCGAGCAGGCCCCCGGCCGCCCGCCGTCCACCCCCGCCGAACAGGTCATGGCACAACTGTTCGCCGAGATCCTGCACCTGGACACCGTATCGGCGGAGAGCAACTTCTTCGCCCTCGGCGGTGACAGCATCGTCTCTATGCGGCTGGTGGCGCTGGCGCGGGCCGCCGGGCTCACCCTCACACCACGCGATGTGTTCGAAGGGAAAACGGTCGCCGCCCTCGCCGCGATGGCCCGCAACGAATCCGATGCCCCCACCGCCGAAGACCAGCCCGGCCGGGCGCACCGCATCGAGGACCGCGCGTACCGTCCGGCGGATTTCCCGCTGGTGCGGCTCACCCAGACCGATATCGAACAACTCGAACAGCGTTACGAGCTGCTGGCCGATGTCTGGCCCCTGTCACCGATGCAATCCGGTATCCACTTCCACTCCACGTTCGACCCCACCGCCGCGGACAACTACACCGTGCAGACGGTCGTCGGTTTCACCGGGCCGGTCGACAGCGAACGGTTACGCCACGCCGCCCAGGCCGTGGTCGACCGGCACGACATCCTGCGGGCCGCCTATGTGGAAACCGCCGCCGGGCCGTGCCAGATAGTGCTCGATCACGCCGAGGTCCGGTTCCAGGAAGTGACACTCGCGCTCGGCGGTACCGACCCCGCGACCGAATGGGACCGGATCGCCGCCGCCGACGCGGCCGCCGGTTTCGACCTGTCGGACCCGCCGCTCATCCGCTTCACCCTGATCCGCGCCGAGTCCGGGGTTTCCCGGCTGCTGATCACCAACCATCACGTGATCCTGGACGGCTGGTCCATGCCGTTGATGCTGCGCGAACTGCTCGACTACTACGGCACACCGGAACATATCGGCGCCACCGGGGACGCCCCCTCCTACCGCGACTACCTGCGCTGGCTGTCCCGGCAGGACCTCACCGCATCCCGGGCCGCCTGGGCACAGGCCTACGCCGACGTCGACTCACCGACCCGCGTGGCCCGCGGTACCGGATTGTCGGGTACGACGTCGGCGGCCGAGGTCACCGCGGACCTTGCCGCCGACCACCTCACCCGGTTGCGCGCGGTGACCGCCGACGCCGCCGACACCCTCAACACCGCGATCGCCGCCGCATGGGCCCTGAACCTGCGCACTCTCACCGGGGAAACCGAGGTGATCTTCGGGTCCGCGGTGTCCGGCCGCCCACCCGAACTGCCCAAGGTGGAACAGACCCTCGGTATGTTCCTGAACACGATCCCGGTCCGGGTCGCGCTCGATCCGGCGGTCACGCTGCGCGAGTTGCTGACCCGTATCCAGTCACAGCACGCCACCATGCTCGACCACCACTACATCGGGCTCCCCGATATCCATCGCAGTGCCGGGGTGACCGAACTCTTCGACACCGCGATCGCTTTCCAGTCCTTCCCGGTGGACCGCCCCGCCCTGCAGCAGCTCGTCGAATCGGCGGGTCTGCGGGTCGACGAGATCACCGGTGTCGACGCGACCCCGTTCCCGCTGAGCCTGGTGATCGCACCGAAGCCGGACGAGCACGGGGCGGGGCAGGGTCTGCAGATCACGCTGCGCTTCCTCGACCGGGAATTCGATACCGGACAGGCCCGCCGGATCCTGGACCGCTTCGTCGAACTACTGCACCGCATCGCACACGCACCGGCCACCCGGCTCGGGGAACTCGCCCCGGCCGACATCCGGGACCCGATCCTGCCCGCCCCCGCCACCGAACACCTCCCGGCGGATACGCTCGGTGGCCTGCTCGCCGCGACCGCGGCCACCGCCCCCGACGCGATCGCGACCACCTACGGATCGGTCGCACTGACCTACCGGCAACTCGACGAACGCGCGAACCGGCTCGCCCGCCGGCTGATCCGGCACGGCGGCCGGCCGGGAACCCTGGTCGCCGTCGCACTGCCCCGATCCCTGGACACGATCGTCACGATCTGGGCCGCCGCGAAAGCGGGTGCCGCGTTCCTGCCCATGGATCCGAACCTGCCCCCGGAACGTATCGAGTTCCTGCTGTCGGATTCCGGCACGACCCTCGGACTCACCGACAGCGTCTCCCGGCAGCACCTGCCCGACACCGTCGACTGGCTGATCGTCGATACCGCAACCGACACCGGGAGCGACGCACCGGAGATCACGGCACCGGTCACCGACGCCGACCGCGGCGGACCGATCAGGCCGGACCACCCGGCCTACGTGATCTACACCTCCGGCTCCACCGGAACACCCAAAGGTGTGCTGGTGGCCCACCGCGCACTCGCCGATGTCGTGGCGGCGCAACGCCGGCTCCTCGGCGTCGACCGGGACTCGACGGTTCTGCAGGTCGCCTCACCCAATTTCGACGCCTCGATATTCGAACTACTGATGGCGCACGGGTCCGGCGGCCGGCTGGTGGTGGCGCCCCCGGATGTGTACGGCGGACCCGAACTGGCCGAGCTGATCCGGCACGAGCACATCTCCCACGCCGTGCTGACCCCGTCGGCGCTGGCCACCCTCCCACACGACGGCCTCGGCGAACTACGAACGCTGTCCAGCGCCGGCGAACCCGTCGGACCCGAACTGGTCGATCGGTGGGCGCCGGGACGCACCATGGTCAACCTGTACGGCCCCAGCGAGACGACGATCTGGGCCACCGCCGACAGCGCACTGGCCGCCGGCGCCCCGGTCACGATCGGCGGACCGGTCGGACCGGTGTCGGCCACGGTCCTCGACACCTGGCTGCGCCCCGTCCCGGCCGGTGTGGCGGGCGAACTGTATCTGTTCGGACCGGGCCTGGCCGACGGCTACATCGGCCGTACCGGGCTCAGCTCGGCACGTTTCGTCGCCTGCCCGTTCGGTGACCCCGGCCACCGCATGTACCGGACCGGCGATATCGTGCGCCGCAACCGGGACGACGCCCTCGAATTCGTGGGCCGTAACGATTTCCAGGTCAAGGTCCGCGGCAACCGGGTCGAGCTGGGCGAGGTCGACGCCGCGCTCGGCGCCCGCGCCGATATCGCGTTCGCGGTGACCGTGCCGCGCAGCACCGAGGGCCGGCCCGTAGCCCTGGTGTCCTATGTGGTGCCCGAGCCCGGTACCACCGTCACCGGGGCGGAATTGACCGCCGCCCTGGCCGAAGCGCTGCCCCCGTACATGGTGCCCGCCGCCGTAATACTGCTCGACGAACTACCGCTGACCTCCAACGGCAAACTGGACCGCGACCGGCTGCCGGAACCGGTATTCACCGCGCGGGAGTTCCGGGCCCCGGCCACGCCGGTGGAAGCCGTGGTCGCGGAGGCCTTCGAACATGTCCTCGGCGTCGAACGGGTCGGCGCCGACGACGACTTCTTCGACCTCGGCGGCGATTCGCTGAGCGCGTCCCTGGTGGTGGCGCGGGTCGGCGCCGCGCTGGACGCGCGGGTGCCGGTCCGGTCCATGTTCGAGACACCCACCGTCGCCGGTCTCGCCGAATACGCGGGATCCCTGCACGGCGGCGACCGGGTACCGCTCACCGCGGGCGTCCGGCCCGACCCGATCCCGCTGTCGCTGGCACAGCAGCGGATGTGGTTCCTCAACCGGTTCGAACCGGACTCGGCCGCCTACAACATCCCGGTGATGCTGCGGCTGACCGGCCACCTCGACACCGACGCCCTGGCCGCGGCGCTGCGTGACGTCGCCGACCGCCACGAGGTGCTGCGGACCATCTACCCGGAAACCGCCGGTGATCCCGAACAGGTGATCCTCGGCGAACCCGAGGTGGCACCGGAACCGGTACCGGTGGATCCGGCGGCGATCCCCGAAGTGGTCACCGAATTCCTGCGGCGCGGTTTCGATGTCACCGTGCAGGTGCCGATGCGCGTCGGGCTCTTCCGGACCGGCGGCGACCGGAAACCCGAATACCTGCTGGTCCTGGTGGTCCACCATATCGCCGGCGACGGCCAGTCCATGGGCCCGCTGGCCCGCGATGTGATGTGGGCCTACGCTGCCCGGGTCGCCGGACACGCGCCGCTGTGGGAGCCGCTACCGGTGCAATACGCCGATTTCGCGTTGTGGCAGCGCCGGATGCTGGGATCGGCACAGGATCCCGATTCGCTCATGTCGGCGCAGCTGGAATACTGGCGCACCACCCTCGCCGGCGCCCCCGACCGGCTCGACCTCCCGGCCGACCGGCCCCGCCCGGCCGTGGCATCACTGTCCGGCGGCCGGGTACCCCTGGAAATCGAGGCCGGCCTGCACGAACGGCTGATGGAACTGGCCCACGCCAGAGGCTCGTCACTGTTCATGGTCCTGCACGCCGCGCTCGCGGTGGTATTGGGCCGGTTGAGCAGCACCGACGATGTGGTGGTCGGCACCCCGATCGCCGGACGCGGTGAACCCGGTCTCGACGACCTCGTCGGCATGTTCGTCAACACCCTGGTACTGCGCACCCCGATCCGCTCCGGCGAACCCTTCGCCGACCTGCTCACCCGGACGAAGGAAACGGATCTACAGGCGTTCGAACACGCCGACGTCCCCTTCGAACGAGTGGTGGAAGAACTGAAACCGCAGCGATCGGCGGACCGGCATCCGCTGTTCCAGGTGGCGCTGGCATTCCAGAACCTGTCCTCGGTCGATGTGGTGCTGCCCGACGTCACCGTATCCCGCGCCGACGTGGACACCGGGATGTGCCAGTTCGACCTGCAACTCGTCATCTCCGACTCCTACGGGAAGGCCGGTACCGCCCAGGGGATCTCCGGGATGATGATGTTCGCGCGCGACCTGTTCGACGAGACGACCGTCGCCGGTTTCGCCCAGCGCCTGATCCGGGTACTGGAAGCCGTCGCCGCCGACCCGTCCACCGCCGTCGGCGATATCGACTGGCTCGACGCCGACGAACACACCGCGCTGGTCTCCCGGGTCGGCCCGCGTCTCGAAGGCGCACCCGCCCTGCTCCCGGATGCCTTCGCCGCGGCGGTACGCGACAACGGCGCCGGAGTCGCCCTCGTCGCCGGCGATACCGAACTGACCTACACCGAACTCGATATCCGATCGAACCGGCTGGCCCGGGAACTGATCCGATGCGGCGCCGGACCGGAGGACCCGGTGCTGGTCGCCGTGACCCGGTCGATCGAATCGGTGGTCGCCTGGTGGGCGGTCGTCAAATCCGGGGCGACCTATGTCCCGGTCGACCCCCGCTACCCGGCGAGCCGCATCGAGCAGATGATCGCCGATTCCGGTGCCACGCTCGGCGTCACGGTGACGACGGCACGAACCGAACTGCCCGACGCCCTGGACTGGCTCGTCCTCGACGACGACACCGTCCGCGCCCGGATCGACACACTGCCCGGCGACCAGGTCACCGACGACGATCGCCCCGCCCCGCTGCGGGCCACCCACACCGCCTACATCGTCTTCACCTCCGGCTCCACCGGTGTGCCCAAGGGTGTCGCCGTAGAACATCGCGCCATCGCCGATTACCTGGCGGCCCAGCGCGTCGGCCACACCACCGGGCACACCTCGCGGGTCCTGCATTTCGCCTCGCCGTCCTTCGACGCCTCACTGCTGGAAATCCTGCTCGCGTTCGGCAACGCCTCCGTCCTGGTGCTGGCCCCGGCCGGAATGTACGGCGGCAGCGAACTCGCCGAACTCCTGCGCACCCAGCGGGTCACCCACGCGTTCGTCACCCCGGTCGCCCTCGCGTCGGTCGACCCCGCCGGACTCGACGACCTCCAGGTCGTCCTGTCCGGCGGCGAAGAGGTCCCCTCGGACCTGGTGAAACGGTGGGCCGGTACCGACGCCGCCGGCACCCGCGAATTCCGGATCCTGTACGGGCCCACCGAAACCTCGGTCGTCGCCACCGGCGCCCCCCATATGCTTCCCGGCGCCCGGCCACGCATCGGCGGACCGCGCCCCGGAATGCGAGCCCTGGTACTCGACGACCGGCTGCGACCGGTGCCCGTCGGAGTGTCCGGCGAACTGTATCTGGCCGGCCCCGGACTGGCCCGCGGCTACCTCAACCGGACCGGTACCACCGCCGGACGTTTCGTCGCCTGCCCCTACGACGACTCCGGCCTGCGCATGTACCGCACCGGCGACGTCGTACGCTGGAACGCCGACCACGACCTCGAATTCGTCGGACGTAACGACTTCCAGGTCAAAGTTCGCGGCTTCCGGGTGGAACTCGGCGAGATCGACGCGGTTCTCAGCGCCCGCGACGACGTATCGTTCGCCGTAACCGTGCCCCGCCGCGAAGGCACCGGCCCTGTTCTGTTGGTGTCCTATGTGGTGCCGGCGCCGGGCGCGGACATCACCGGCGAAGAACTCACCGCGACAGCGGCCCGGACACTGCCCTCCTACATGATCCCGGCCGCCGTGCTGGTCCTCGACGAGATTCCGCTGTCACCCAACGGAAAACTCGATCGCAAAGCCCTGCCCGCACCGGTGCTCCAGGCCCGGCAGTTCCGGGAGCCGTCCTCACCGGTGGAAGAGATCGTGGCAGACGTGTACGCCGAAGTGCTCGGCGTCGACGGCCCGGTGGGCGCCGACGACGACTTCTTCGAACTCGGCGGCAACAGCCTGATCGCCACGCGCGTCGCGGCCCGGATCGGTGCCGCGCTCGACGCCTCGGTACCGGTGTCGATCATTTTCGAAGCACCCACCGTCGCGAAATTGGCCGCGCGCGCGGAATCACATGCCGATACCGGCCGGATCTCGCTGACCGCTCGACAGCGTCCGGATCACATCCCGCTGTCCTACGCGCAGCAGCGCATGTGGTTCCTGAACCGGTTCGAACCCGACTCCGCCGCCTACAGCATCCCGATCGTGATCCGGCTGACCGGACAGCTCCGTATCGACGCCCTGCGCGCCGCCGTCGCCGATGTGATGACCCGGCACGAAGTGCTCCGCACCGTCTACCCGCAGTCCGGGGGCGAACCGGCACAGGTCGTACTCCCCGCCGCCGAAACGGCGCCCCCGATGGCCGTCATCCCCGTCGAACAAACCGAACTGGTGGCCGAACTCTCCGATTTCGTCTCGGCGGTGTTCGATGTGACCGCCGAAGTACCGTTCCGGGTCCGCCTCTACGAACTCGGCCACGACGAATGGATCCTCGCCGTCGTCCTGCACCACATCTCCGGAGACGGATCGTCGCTGGCCCCACTCGCCCGGGACATGATGGCCGCATACTCGGCACGGTTGCACCACGAACCGCCCGGCTGGCCGCCGCTCGCTGTCCAGTACGCCGACTACGCCCTCTGGCAGCACAGCGTCCTGGGCACAGAAGACGACCCCGGCTCGCTGCTCCGCGCGCAGATCGACTACTGGACCGACCAACTCGGCGACCTGCCCGCGCTGCTCGAACTACCCACCGACCGGCCGCGGCCACCCGCGCAGACCTATGCGGGTGCGAACGTACCGATCGAACTCGACGCCGAACTGCACGCGAAACTGGAACAGGTGGCCCGCGCCCACAACACCACCCTGTTCATGGTCTTCCACGCCGCCCTCGCGGCCACCCTGGGTCGCCTCGCGCACACCGACGATATCGCCATCGGCACCCCCTACGCGGGCCGCGGCGAACCCGAACTCGACGATCTCGTCGGCATGTTCGTCAACACACTCGTCCTGCGCACCCGGCTCACCCCGGGAATGACGTTCACCCAGTTGCTCGAACACGTACGCGGTACCGACCTGGCCGCGTTCGGGCACGCCGACGTCCCGTTCGAACGGCTCGTCCAGGAACTGAACCCGGTGCGGACCCACGCCCACCACCCCCTGTTCCAGGTGATGCTCGCCTTCCAGAACCTCGCCACCACCGACTTCGAACTACCGGACCTGTCGGTCTCGGCTGTCGAGGCCGACACCGGAACATCCCTGTTCGACCTCCAGGTCACAGTGTCGGACTCCCACGACGCCGCCGGCGCCCCGACCGGGATCTCGGGTGGTATCACCTACGCCACCGACCTCTTCGACGAAGCGACCGCCACCAGCATCGTCGACCGCCTGCTGCGCCTGCTCGACGCCATGGCCACCGACCCCGGCCGGACCGTACACGATGTGGACCTGCTCGACGCCGACGAACGCGACGCCGAACTGATGTGGTGGAACAACACCAGCTATCCACTCGCACCGGACGAAACACTCGCCGCCGCGTTCGCCGACTCGGCGCGCATCCACCACGACCGCACCGCGATCACCACAGCCGACGAGACCCTGACCTACGGGCAGTTCGCGTCCCGCGTCAACCGCCTCGCCAGGTTGCTCATCGCCCGCGGCGTGGGCCCCGAAACCCTGGTGGCACTGCGGATGCGCAGGTCACTGGATCAGGTGACCGCCATGTACGCGATACACGCCGCCGGCGGCGGGTACGTGCCGATCGACCCGGACCACCCGGCCGAACGCATCGACTACATGCTGGCGACCGCGAATCCGGTCCTGGTGCTGTCGACCCTCGACGATCTGGACACCTCCGCCTACGACGACAGCCCCGTCACCGACAGCGAGCGCCTGACCTCGCTGCGGCCGGACAATGTCGCCTACGTCCTGTTCACCTCCGGTTCCACCGGACGCCCCAAAGGCGTATCCGTACCGAACCGCGCGGTGCTCAACCAGTTGCACTGGATCAACGGCACCTATTGGCTCACCCCCGACGATGTGGTGTTGCAGAAGACCCCCGCGACATTCGACGTGTCGGTATGGGAATTGTTCGCCACCCTGATCGCGGGGGCGCGCATGGTCGTCGCCGAACCGTACGGGCACACCGATCCCGCCTACCTCGCCCACACCATCGCCACCCACCGTGTCACCCTCACCTCGTTCGTCCCCTCGATGCTCGCCGCGTTCGCCGACGCGACACCCGAGGGATCACTGGCATCACTGCGGGCCCTGCTCGTGGGCGGTGAGGCGTTCGGCCAGGAGGTCGTGTCCGCCGCCCGCCGGGTCATGCCCGACGTCGGGCTGCACAATCTGTACGGACCCACCGAATTCACCCTGCACGCCACCGAACACCTGGTCACCGACGCCGACGGTGGAAACATCCCCATGGGCGCACCGGTATGGAATGTCCGCGCCTACGTACTCGACAGCCGGATGCGGCCGTCGGCCCCCGGAGTGGCGGGAGACCTGTACCTGGCAGGCAACCAGGCCGCCCGCGGCTACCAGGACCGCCCCGGCCTCACCGCGGAACGGTTCGTCCCCGACCCGTTCACCGCGGGCGAGCGGCTGTACCGCACCGGCGACCTGGCCCGCCGGCTGCCCAGCGGCGAACTGGAATATCTGGGCCGCACCGATTTCCAGGTGACACTGCGTGGTCTGCGGATCGAGCTCGGTGAGATCGAAGCCGTACTCGACACCGTCGCCCGCGCGGTCGTCGCGATACACACCACACCGGCGGGTGACCAGCTGGTCGGCTATCTCGCACCCGCGGCCGGCGCCGCCGTCGACACCGGCGCGGTCCTCGCGCACGCCGCCACCGAACTTCCCGGCTATATGGTGCCCACCACCATGATGGTGCTCGACAGCGTCCCCTTCACGGCCTCCGGAAAGCTCGACCGCAACCACCTCCCGGAACCCGAATTCGCGATAGGGGAGTACCGGGAACCGGCCTCCTGGCTGGAAGGCGAGGTGGCCCGGGCGTACCGGCACGTGCTCGGCGTGGAACGGGTCGGCGCCGACGACGACTTCTACGCCCTCGGCGGGAACTCGCTGCGCTCGGTGCAGGTGGTGAGCGAACTGAAGAAGGAACTCGACTACGACGTCCCGGTGAGCTGGATCCTGTCCGACCCCCGGCCGGCCGACCTGGCCAAGCGGATCGAATCGGGTATGCGCTCCGGCGAGACCCACTCCGATCCGGCCACCGCCTTCGGTTTCGACGTCCTGCTACCCATCCGCACCGGCGGCGACCGGGAACCGCTGTTCTGCATCCACCCGGCTTCCGGCCTGGCCTGGAGCTACCGCCCGTTCGCCGAATACCTCACACCCGGCCGACCCGTCTACGGAATCCAGGCACCCCAGATCAGCGGCGAGATCCCCGGGCCCACCACCATCGAAGAAACCGCCCGCCGATACGTCACCGAGATCCAGCGCGTCCAGCCCCACGGCCCCTACCATCTGCTCGGCTGGTCACTGGGCGGCCAGATAGCCCAGGCGATCGCCGTCGAGCTGCGCGCGACGGGGGAGCAGGTCGCCCTGCTGGCCCTGCTGGACGCCGAGGCGGGCAATATCGACCCGGCGGAGGTCACCACGGTCACCGCCGGTGAACTGATCAGCAACCTCGGTCCGGTCCTGGGTATCGATTTCGTGGACGAGAACGCCACCCCGCAGGAGGCCGCCGCCCTCATCGAGCAACATCTCGGCGAGGGGTTCGCGGTGGACGCGGACATGATCGCGCGGATGACCGACGCCTACAACCAATCCATGCGCGCATCGAGTATCTGGCAGCCACAGGTCCTCGACGCCGATCTGCTGTACTTCACCGCCACTGTGGACCGCAGCCCCGATGCCACCGGTTCCGCGGGCTGGGTACCGGTGGTCCGCGGCGAGATCACGAATATCGATATCGACGCCGCGCACCTCGCGATGACCGAACCGGTAGCGGTCGAGCAGATAGCCCGAATCCTCAACGCCCGTCTCGACTGAACTCGATACACGCGAATAGCCCTGTCTGCTGCGTGGATGCATGCGGTATACCGAACTATCGCAAATCACGCACTCGTCCGCGCGTGGTTCACCGCCTGATTCGACACCGCCGGGCAACTGTTGAACTACCGGCCAGTAACGAGCTGTTAGGGCCTGCGGGCCCGGGAGGCAGCGAGTACAGTTCTCGCGGTGCCCAACTCGGTTCGTGCGACGCTTTCGACCGAAACGACCGATTCGGGACGTGATCTGGATACCGGCCTCCCTGCCCTCTCGTGAGTAGCAATTCAGATGCGACCGGGGCGCACGAGCCCGACCCTGTCGGGAATCTCCGCGGTTCCACCCACGCGAACCGTCCACTCGAACGGCGAATTAGTGTTGTGCACAATATGATTCAACGCAGAGCAGCAGATCTTCCAGCAGTCACTCATCCGCTCGTCGCGATAGGACCAGGTGCCTGAGCCGAAGCTCACGACGCCCACCGGACGGCTAGAATGCCGTCCCGGCGGCACTCACCGAGTGCTCGGAACGCCGTTGGCGACCTGCTCGTCCACCCCCTGTCGAACATGTAGTAAGTAAGATCCGAAGGAGAACTTCTTTGCAATTTCAGCAGGCCCCGCCCGACGCTGCGGTCCATCCGGCCAGTACCATCGATGGCCCCCGCGAGGCGATCTGGACCGAGCAATTCGCAGCGGATCCCCAAAGGGCGTACGAGCGTATGCGTCGGCGCTACGGAACCCTGGCGCCTGTCGAGATCGCGCCGGGTATCCCCGCGACACTGGTGCTCGGCTACCAGACGGCGGTCAAGATCCTCAATGAGCCCGAACGGTTTCCGGCGGACCCCAGAGTGTGGCAAGCCACCGCCCCCGCCGATTCGCCGATCATGCCCATGCTGGAGTGGCGCCCGAACGCTGTACGTTCCAGCGGAACGGTTCATGCCCGGTACCGCTCGGCGACCGTCTCCGCACTCGACGGGGTCGATCTGCATGCGCTGCGGGAGATCGTCGCGGAAACCGCACGCCCGATCATCAACTCGTTCTGCGAGGACGGGAGAGCCGACGTAATCGGCCAGTACGCGCTGCCATTGATGTTCGGCGTACTCAACGGCATGTTGGGTTGTTCACCTGATATCGGTGCGCGAGTGACGCAGGGGATGGTGATGATATTCGACTCGACCGATGCCGATGCCGAAAAAGCCAATGCGATGATCGGCGAGGCGATGATCGAGCTCATCGCGATGAAACGCGCCGAGCCTGGGGACGACATCACCACCCGGCTGCTCCAACACGAGGAGGCCGCTCTCACCGATGAGGAATTGATTCACTCGCTGATCACGTTTTACGGGGCCGGCATCGAGCCGCCGCGAAACCTCATCGGCAACGCACTGCTGATGATGCTGACCGACCCTCGGTACGAGATAGGGCAATCCGGCTTTCCGCCCTCTTCCCGTTCGGCTCTGGACGAAATACTCGTGAAGGACCCACCATTCGCGAACTATTGCATGAGCTACCCTCGGCAACCCGTGCTCGTCGACAATGTCTGGCTGCCGCCGAATCAGCCGGTACTCATCAGTATTTCCGCCTGTAATAACGATCCAGCGGTCAACAACGGTGACTATCTCAACAATCGCTGGAATCTCGCATGGGGTTCGGGCCCGCACTCCTGCCCTGCCCAGTCGCCGACGATGCTGATTGCCGCCGATGCGATCGACCAGCTGCTGGACGCCCTGCCAGAACTCCAGCTCGCAGTCCCGGCGGAGCAACTCGGCTGGCGTCCGGGTCCGTTCCATCGCGCGCTGGCTTCGCTGCCGGTCGTGTTTCCGCCCGCCCCCAAGCTCTAGCTGCGCATACACGGCCACCTGGGGACCGAAATATTCTGTTATCCAAGGCCATTGGACAAACAGTGGTACGATCGAGCCACTCAATCTGAATCCAGCCGCAACGATGGGGCTGGCTCGGCGTGCTCGAGGTGGTCGTTATGGGGCAGTTCAGCAGATCGACAGCGAAGTGGCCAGCCGTTGTCCCATCGGTTGCCGACCGACTTGCGGGACAACGGAATTGGCTCGGGCGGCGATGACATGACTATATCATCGGTCTGGTCCAAACGAACCCTGGGCGAGGCGCTGGATTCTCTCGCCGCGAGCGCCGCATCGAGTCACCAGGAAATCCGCTTCCCCGACAGACCGGGCGGTGAAGCAAGGATCGGCCTGGTCGAGCTGACGGACGCCTCGAAGCGCTTTGCTCATGGGCTGCTATCCGGTCCTGAACGCGGCAGTGTGGTGGGAATTCTGCTTCCGCCGGGTCCCGAGTTCCTCATCGCATGGTTCGGCATCACCCGCACCGGGAGCGCGGCGACCGTCCTCCCGGTGACCGCGGTCCACCCGGCGAAGCAAGCCGTACACCTCGGACAACTCGTCGACGTGGCCGGGCTACAGACCGTAGTGACCGGGCCGGAGTACGAACCCGTGGCGAACGAGCTTCGGAAGCTCCGTCCAGGGCTCCGGCTCATCACCGTCGCGGAGAGCACGCCCGGCGCCGGAGCGCTGCCCCGGCCGGAGCCGGACAGCGCCGCATTCGTGCAGTTCACCTCAGGCAGCACCCGGGCGCCGCGTGGCGTTCTACTGACCCACACGAACATCATGGCCGGCCTGACGGGGATCGTGCGCTCCGGAGAGATGACGGCGACCGATGTCTGGGCGCAGTGGACTCCGCTCTACCACGATATGGGCCTCTTCGGCATGCTCTCCGGACTACTGTCCGGGATGCAGATCAATCTCGTCGCACCGCAGACTTTCATTCGGCGGCCGGAGCGGTTTCTGCAGGTCCTCGCCGACACCGGCGCCACCATCACCACCGGCCCGAATTTCAGCTATGACCTGATCGCCCGGACGGCCCGCGCCAACCCTGACCTGATCGCGGGGCTCGACCTGTCCAGATGGCGACTGGCCATCAACGGTGGAGAGGTGCTCTCGCCGCAAACCCTGGCGGACTTCGACGCCGCGCTCGCACCAGCGGGTGTCGGGCCGTCGGTGATGTTTCCGGCCTATGGAATGGCCGAGGCCACCCTGGCCATCACGTTCTCGCAGCCGGGCAGCCGACCCTCCACCCTGTGGGCCGACCGCAAAACCCTGGCGGAAAGCGGTGTGGTGCGGACGCTCGCCGCAGGAGATCCCGCGGCCACCGGTCTCGTATCGACAGGGCGCCCCGTGGCCGGTCTGGAAGTGCGTATCACTGCCGATGACGGCTCCCGGTGTGCTGAGGATCAACTGGGTGAGATCCAGATTCGCGGCGCCGCGGTGACGGCCGGCTACTACCGAGATCCCGGGTCCACCGCCGAACTATTGGACGGTACCTGGCTGCGCACCGGCGATCTCGGGTTCTGGCACGAAGGGCAACTGTACGTCGGTGGCCGGCGTAAGGAAATGGTGATCGTGAACGGCCGCAATTACTTTCCGTCGGACGCGGAACACGTTGCTCGTTCGGTGCCCGGAGTTTACCGGGGCCGTGCAATAGCTTTCGCAGACACCGAACACACCTCGGACGGTCGAGTCGGGGAATTTGTCGGATTGATTGTCGAATCCGACTATCCAGAATCTGATTATCCAGTGCTTGTCGAGCGGGTTCGCAAGCAGGTGACAGCAGAACTCGATCTTTCCGCAGTGCGGGTGCATCCGGTTTCACCCGGATTCCTTACCCGCTCCACCAGTGGAAAATGGCAGCGCATTGCGGCTGCGGCAAGACTCGCGGACAAGAGTCACACCTACTTACCGACAGAGTAATTCGCGTATCACGTGAATTAAGACGCTCGACCAGGTTGTAGGAGCTGCCATAATGACAAGTACGACGGAAAAGCACGACCTCGGCGTAATGACCTATTTGGCGCCGGTCGTCGCGGATAATCTGAACCGGCATCTCAGCCTCACCAAGGAATGGTTCCCGCATCAATTCGTCCCCTGGAGCGAAGGCTCCAACTTCGACGGCCCACTCGGTGGCGATGCTTGGGAACCGGGTCAAAGCAGATTGTCCGAACACGCGCGAGCATCAATGATCGTGGGGCTGCTCGGGGAGGACAACCTGCCGAGCTATTTCTTCACCATATTGTCTGCTCACGGAAACAACGGCGCCTGGGCCGAATGGGTACGTCAATGGTGCGCCGAAGAAGCCCGGCATTCCGTGGTTCTGCGGGACTATCTGCATACCACCAGAGCGGTGGACCCTATCGCGTTGGAACGGGCGCGAATGGCGCATATGGCGAATGGGTACGTCAACGCACATGAGGGCGACGGGGTGCTGCGCACCATCATGATGCTCAGCATGTCGGAATTACAGGCTCGGGTGGTCCACCGTAATACCGGAATGCTCAGCAACGACCCGATTTGTAACCGCATCATGGCCAGACTGGCAGCCGACGAGAATCTGCATATGATCTTCTACCGAAATCTGGTGGAGGCGGCGCTCGAAATCGACCCCGAGGATGCGATGGTCGCACTCTGCGATGTGATCACCGTGTTCGGCGGACCCGCCCAGCAGATACCGGACTTCACCGCGTTGTCGCACCAGTTCAAGAAAGCCGGCGTCTACACCAGCCGCATGCACATCGACTCGGTCATCAACCCATACGTGCGCCATCTGCGTCTGCTCGACCGAACAGACCTCGGCCCGGCCGGACGGCAAGCACAGGACCGGATCGGCCGCTATGTCAACCGCATCGAGTTGGCATGCCGCCGCTTCGAATCCATACGCCAGGACCCACAGGTCTAAACGAACCGATCGAGGGAGTCGACTATGCCAAACCCCACCGAAACAGCTGCGGCCGTGGGCGTTGCCGTGTGCGATCTGTTCACCCAGGAACTGAAGACCCCGGTTCAGCTCGATGACGTCATCGAGGAGCTGCCCAATATCGAATCCGTACGGTTCATGCGGATCCTCACCCGCATCGAAGACCACTTCGAAATCGTATTGGACGACGACGAAGCCGTCTTCGGGGCAACCACGGTCGGCGAGCTGGCGCAAATCGTCGCGGAATCATCCTCGGGCACGCACGTCTAATGGGATTACTCTCTGCGATAACCGGATCCACGAAGTCGGAACCCGCCACTCAGGTACCTGTGAGAACAGCGCTTCCGGTCGGGATCGCCGCCGCGACCACCTGCCTGCCGGAGCGGCGCGATACCGCACGGGGGAGCGGTGTCGACGAGGACGACGCCGCGATATGCGACCTCGAAGGCTACCGTCGGATTCCCGTTTCCGACGGAAACCCCGTGACAGATCTCGCCGTACCCGCCGCAGTCGAGGCATTGCGGCGCAGTGGTCACCAACCATCCGAGATCGATCTCGTGATCTATGCGTGGCTCGACGATCAGGGCGACGCCATGCCCATTCCGCATACCCGACTGGCACGGCTGATGGGTTCCCATGAGGCGGTGACGATCGGTATCCAGCAGAAATCCGGCGGCGGCGCCATCGCGCTCGAACTGGCCGCCGAATTGCTGAACAGCGGCCGGTACCGGACGGCACTGGTGGCGACCGGTGACGTGTTCGACCACGACCCGCACACGAGGTGGGTGCGCCACGGCAGTCAAGGCATCGCGCTCGGTGATGGCGCGACAGCCGCGGTGCTGGACCGGCGCCCGCGCCCGCTGATGCTCCAGGCAATCGCTTCGGCGGGGCGGCCGGACGTCGAATTGCAGTTTGCCCAGCCATCGGCAACGTCAGGTTCAGAACCCGTGGAGCAAGTCCTGAACCCTGCCGCGGTTCCCGCTATGCGGAGTGCGGTATCAACCGCCGTCGCCGAGGCCCTGAGCACCACCGGGATCAAACCGGATGATCCCCGGATCCGTTTGGTTGCGTTCAGCAGATTGGGTCGCACCCTGCTACGCAGGGTCTACTATCCCGCACTTCCGAAGGGGCTGCCCAGGCCGCTCGAATTGACCAGCGAAACAGGTCATCTCGGCGCGGGCGACCTGCTCGCCAACCTGGCCCACATCCAGGACAC
>JABFXT010000613.1 GCA_013361595.1 Nocardia sp.
CGGTCCACAGCGAGAGAAGACCGCGGCCGGTCATCTCGCGGTCGAGGCGGTCGGCGGCGATGCCGAGATCTCCACCGGCTCGGGCAAAGTGCAGCTCGGCGCGGTGGCGGGCACCGCGGAGGTGAAGAACTCCAACGGCCGGACCGTCATCGGTTCCGTCGGCGGCGCGGCCCGGGTCCGCGCGGCCAACGGTGATATCCGAATCGAGCGGGCCGATACCGACGTGCACGCGAAATCGTCGAACGGCAGCATCCACCTCGGCGAGGTCGTCCGCGGAGCGATCGATATCCAGAGCGCCATGGGTGATCTGGAGGTCGGTATCGCCGCGGGCACGGCCGCCTGGGTCGCGGTCGACACGAAATTCGGGACCGTGCGCAACCTGCTGACCGACGCCACCGGACCCGAGAAATCCGACGAAACCGTCGAGGTGCGCGGCCGCACCTCCTTCGGCGACATCACCATCCAGCGCTCCTGATCAATCCACCGGACAGAGGAACAGTATGACCATCGAACAGACCCGGGCGGCCATCGCCGTGACCGGACTACGGAAATCCTTCGGGGACAAGGTCGTTCTCGACGGTATCGACCTGCGCGTCCAGCGCGGCACGATCTTCTCGCTGCTCGGCGCGAACGGTGCGGGCAAGACCACCACGGTGCAGATCCTGTCCACGCTGATC
This sequence comes from Nocardia sp., assembly GCA_013361595.1. GTDB lineage: Bacteria > Actinomycetota > Actinomycetes > Mycobacteriales > Mycobacteriaceae > Nocardia. The sequence goes on from JABFXT010000613.1 coordinate 678, forward strand.
AACGCCGACTCCGGTGAGATCCGGGTCGCCGGTCACGATCTCACCCGGGAGCCGGATGCGGTACGCGCCGCGATCGGTGTCACCGGTCAGTTCTCCGCGGTGGACAACCTGCTCACCGGCGAGAAGAACCTGCTGCTGATGGCGGATCTGCACCACCTCACCCGGCGCGAGGCCCGCCGCCGCACCGCCGAACTGCTCGAACAGTTCGATCTGATCGAAGCGGCCCGGAAACCGGCGTCGACCTATTCCGGCGGTATGCGCCGCCGGCTCGACCTGGCGATGACACTGGTCGGCAGCCCGCAGGTGATCTTCCTCGACGAACCGACCACCGGTCTGGATCCGCGCAGCCGCCGCAATATGTGGCAGATCGTCCGCGACCTGGTGTCCGGTGGCGTCACCATTTTCCTCACCACGCAGTACCTGGAGGAAGCCGATCAGCTGGCCGACCGGATCGCGGTCCTCGACCACGGCCGGATCGTCGCCGAAGGTACCGCCGACGAGCTCAAACGCCGGATCCCCGGCGGACACGTGCGCCTGCGGTTCGCCGACGAGCAGGCCCTGGATCTGGCTCTGCGCGTACTGGACCGGGCCACCCGCGACGGCGACGCACTGGCCCTGCGGGTCCCCAGCGACGGCAGTATGCGTTCGCTGAAAACCGTGATCGACCTGCTCGAGGAACGGGCCGTCGAGGTCGGCGAACTCTCCGTGCACACCCCCGACCTCGACGATGTCTTCCTCGCCCTCACCGGCAACTCCTCCGACGCGAAAGTGACCACGCGATGAGCACCACCACTTCCACCGCGCCGCTGCGCTTCCATCCGCTGCGCGATTCGGCCACGATGCTGCGCCGCAACCTCGAACACATGCTGAATTACCCGTCCATGACGGTAATGCTGGTCGGAATGCCGGTGATCTTCCTGCTGCTGTTCGTCTACGTGTTCGGCGGCACCATGGGCGCCGGTCTCGGCGGACCGACCGGCGGTCGCAGCGAGTACGTCGCTTTCATCGTCCCGGCGATCCTGCTGATGACGGTGACCGCCGCGGTGCAGGGCACCGCGATCTCGGTCGCGATGGATATGACCGAGGGGGTGATCGCCCGGTTCCGCACCATGCACATCGCCCGGGTGTCCGTGCTCACCGGGCATGTACTGGGCAGTGTGATCCAGACGATGATCAGCCTGGTGCTGGTACTCGGGGTGGCGTTGCTGGTCGGGTTCCGGCCGAGCGCGGGCCCGGTGGAATGGCTGGCCACGGCCGGGTTCCTGCTCGTGGTGACCTTCGCGCTGGTCTGGTTGGCCGTGGCGCTGGGGCAGGTGAGCAAAACCGTCGAATCCGCGAGCAATGTGGGTATGCCGCTGCTCCTGCTGCCCTTCCTCGGGTTCGCTCCGGTCGAATCGATGCCCACCGGACTGCGCTGGTTCGCCGAATACCAGCCGTTCACCCCGATCATCGAAACATTGCGCGGTCTGCTGACCGACGAGCCGCTGGGCAACAATCTGTGGATCGCGCTCGGCTGGTGCGCCGTCACCGCCCTCGGTGGGTACCTGTGGTCGAAGAAACTGTTCGATCGCGAGCCCACTCGGTAACGCCCGTGACCAGCCGTGAAGCGCGTCCCCTGCCGGGGCGCGCTTTTCGGGTGTGCGCGGGAGGGATCGGGCATCGAGTGCGACGGTGCGAATTCGCTCCTACCCGACTATCCGGCGGGTGGCCCACTGAACGGTGGCGAGCAGGCGCGGAACGACGAGATACACGGCGGCGGGGACCACGAAAGCGGTGAGCACGAGGGCCCGTGCAGGGAGTGGCCAGCCTGTGGTGAAAGGCGACATCAACGTCATCCCGGCCGTCACCATGGGAAAAATGGCCAGCCATGTGATGGCGGCGCGGAGATGGACGGAAGGGGTGTTCGCCGAATGATCGGTCAGAGTGGACAACTGGTCTCCCTCAATTTCCAACTGAATGGTTGTAGATATGAGTAGACCGCACCCGTCCGAAAATTGCAACTACTTGGTTGGAGATTTGTTAGTGTCGAGGAATGGTCTGGAACATCGAGCGCACCAAACGACTCCTGCTGGACGCGGCCGTCGCGGAATTCTGTGAACGCGGGCTCGCCGGCGCCCGGATCGACCGGATCGCGGCGAACGCCGGGGTCAACAAAGAGCGCATCTACCAGTACTTCGGCAAAAAGGATCAACTCTTCGCCATCGCCGTGAGCCGTGAGGTCGCCGAACTCACCGATGCCGTGCATCTCGAGGGTGAGGGACCGCAGGCGGTGATCGACTACGCGGAGCGCCTGTTCGATCACACATGCAAGACACCCACGTTGGCACGTCTGCTGTTGTGGGAGGGCCTCGAACTCGGAAACCCCGTAGCCGAGCCCGAACGGCGTGCGAGCATGCGCGTCAAGATTGCTGATATTCGCCGCGCCGTCCCCGGGTTGACCGAAGACCTGGCGCGGGAACTGCTTCTGACCATCCTGTCGCTGTGTTACAGCTGGCAGGCCTTGTCGACGATAGACGGGCTCGCGAAAGACAACCCGGCACCCGGTGGTTCGCGACAGCGACAGCGCCGGGCGGCCATCGGGCGTTTCGTCGCAGGGGCCCTCGTCGGTGTCTCCTGATCGCCGCTACGAACACCCTCACCCCGGCTCACCGATCCACGTCGATGTCACCGAGTTCGGCAACATCCCCGACGGGGTGGCAGTGAGGTGGTTCGCCGAACGAGGCGTGATCGTCGAGCGGGCCCCTCCCCGGACATCACACCTGGGTATCCGCGCCGGAACTCGACGGGGGATGGACCGTGAGGAAGGCACCCTCCTCGAGGTTGCCGTTCGCGTCCTTCCCGGACAGGACGACGATCGAGGACCGGTCCGGGACCGGGTTCCAGTTGAAATCGCCGTCCGATCCCGGCACCGTCCGGCCGTCCGGCCGGCCGTCGGGATGGTGTGCGTGTGTCGAGGTCTCGCCGTTCGCGCCGTGTACCGGGGCGTCGACACCGTGTCTGTGCAGGACCTCTGCGGAGCCGCTGAGCGTCGTGCCCTGGTGGCGAACCGGTCCCCAATCTCCGGGCTCGCTGTACACGCCGTTGTTGTAGGTGCTCCGGAGCCCGGTCTGCGTGGTTCCTCCTGGGCTGCAGACGGAGTGGTACACGATATGCCCCCCGCCCTGAGCTGTGTGGATCACCCAGAAATCCGGATTGGTGACCAGATGTGTGCCCAGAGTGAAACCGTCCACGGTGAGTACCCGCCTGCCCAACCGGTCGCCGTCCATGGTGTAGGCCTCGTCGGTTTCGATGTGGAATCTGGACGGCTCCGCGTGTCCGCCTATGAGGGTCGGCCCGCCGGGGCGGTCCGGATCGAACCACGGCGCGGACACCGTCTTGGTGTTCGTACGGTCGATACCCCACCGGCCGTTCTTCTCCCATTGCCGGTAGTCGTCGTCCGTGCCGACCTCGTACTGCCGGTCGCCCTGCCGGTCGCTCGCTTTCGCATACGCGGCCCGTTTGGCTTTGTCGTCGGGCTTGCTGTCGAAGGACAGCCCGTTCGGTATGCCTTCGTCGTCGGACAACACACTGTAGGCGACAGAATCCGAGCGGAACCGCACAAGCGTCGGCCGGCCCGCCGCGCGCTCGGCCGCGGTCGGCAAGACCCGGCCGCGTAGCCATACCGGTGTCGGCGAGAGTTGCCGCATATCTCGTCCGACGGAGAATATGAGGGCGCTGGTGCCCTCCGCGTCGATCATGCGGCGGGCGGATTCGCGGTATCCCTGGGCGACTTGCCGGATGATTTCACCGTATGTCTGTCCAGCGCCCCGAATATTTGCCGTGAGTTCCGCCGTACCCCGGCACAACAACCCTGCGGGCGTATGCATGGCTTCTCCTGGGCTCCGGGCACCGATGCGTTGTTTCCGGCGAAAACAGATCGTTGGACAACGGTATACGGAACAGCGGTGCGGCCCCCGCTGTTCCGTGGGGGTAGCAGAACCGTTGCAACGCACCGAACTCACGGCACTGCCGCGGTATCCGGCTCATAAACGCTCCGCGCGCCGAGCCAGGATGGACGCCACCCCGGCCGCTGCCGCATGGACCGATGCGGCGTGTGTCTCGGGGTTGAACCGGGCGACCGGACCGGTGACCGAAATCGCCGCGAGTGGGCGGTCGTCGGCGCTGAGGACGGGTGCGGCCACACAGACGATGCCGGTGGCGGATTCCTCGTATTCGTAGGCCAGCCCGCGTTCGACGACCTGGGTGAGTTGCGCCCGGAGCAGACCGGGGGCGACCACGGTCCGTGGGGTACGCCGGGTGAGTGGTCCGGCGAGGATGCGGTCGATCGTCTCGGGCCCGGAGTGGGCGAGCAGCGCCTTGCCGATCGCGGTGCAGTACAGCGGCATCCGGCCGCCGATCCGGGAGGGCGCCCGGGCCTGGCGGTGGCCGCCGATTTTGCTGATATAGACGACCTCGTCACCGTCGCGTACACCGAAATGCACCGTTTCCGAAGTGCGGGTGAAGAGATCCTGCAGAAAAGGCACGGCGACCTCGAGCAGGGTTCGTTCGGTGGCCGCCCGCATACCCAGCTCGAACAGGCCGCGGCCCAGCCGGTAGCCCTCCGGTGCCGAGCTCAGCAGGCGCGCGGCGGTGAGGTCCCGGCACATCCGGTGCACGGTGGCCTTCGGGAGGCCGGTGCGCCGGGTGAGTTCGGACAGTCCCACGGCCTGATCCTCCACCCCGAACGATTCCAGGATCAGCAGCGCGCGCCCCAGGACGGAGCGGTCGTCGAGCTGATGCTCGGGCATGGCTGACTTCTTTCGCGGGTCGGTCCGTTCAGTGGACCATTTTACTGTTCAGCTGCGCTTCGAGGGTGTGCACTGGGGGCACACATCCGACGAAGAGGAGAACGGAGGTCGTGGTGGCAACCACTGTCGACAGCATCAGCGACAGCGGGCCCGGTGTCGACGAGTCGATCGTCGCGCGCGCCGCGCAACGCCTGATAACCGCCGCGGAGACGCGCCGGACCTGCGCCCCGCTGCGCGAGGGGCTGATCAGCCCGGACGATGTCGCCACCGCCTACCGGATCCAGGAGCGGTTCAACGCCGCCCGGGTGTCCCCGGAGGTCACCGTGGTGGGCCGCAAGATCGGCGCCACGTCGCAGGCCGTCCAGCAGCAGCTGGGCGTGGACCAGCCCGATTTCGGGGTCCTGTTCTCCGATATGGCCTACTCCGATGGGGATGTGATCCCGATCGACCGGCTGCTGCAACCTCGCGCCGAGGCCGAGATCGCATTCGTTCTGGGCGCCGATCTCGCCGACGGGCCACTCGATATCGAACAGTGCCGAGCGGCCGTGGCCGAGGCGGTGGCCGCACTCGAGATCGTCGACAGCCGGATCACCGACTGGAACATCTCCTTCGCCGACACCGTCGCCGACAACGCTTCCAGCGGGCTCTATGTGCTCGGGACCGAACGCCGCACCCTCGACGATTTCGAACCGGTCGACGTCGCCATGAGTATGCGGATCGACGGCGAAGAGGTGTCGACCGGAAACGGCGCCGCCTGCCTCGGCGACCCGCTCAATGCCCTGTCCTGGCTGGCCCGGCAGGCCCGCACCTTCGGCGAGCCCTTGCGCGCCGGACAGGTGATCCTCTCGGGAGCGCTCGGCCCGATGCGGCCGCTGCATCCCGGCGCCACCGTCACCGCCGCCATCTCCGGCCTCGGGACGGTCACAGCTTCGTTCACCACCGCTTCGGAGGTATCCCAGTGAGTGACAACAGCAAACGCACCAAGGTCGCGATCATCGGATCGGGCAATATCGGCACCGACCTGATGATCAAGGTCCTGCGCCATTCCCGGTTCCTGGAGATGGGCGCCATGGTCGGTATCGACCCGGAGTCCGACGGCCTGGCCCGCGCGGCCCGGCTGAAGGTGCCCACCACCCACGAGGGGGTGGAGGGCCTGATCGCGCTGCCGAACTTCGACGAGATCGAGATCGTCTTCGACGCGACCTCGGCCAAGGCGCACAAACAGAACCATGAGCGGCTGGCGCCCCTGGGCAAACGCCTGATCGACCTGACCCCCGCCGCGATCGGCCCGTTCGTGGTGCCGGCGGTGAACCTCGAGGAACACCTCGGCGCGCCGAACGTGAACATGGTGACCTGTGGCGGCCAGGCGACGATTCCGATCGTGGCCGCGGTTTCGCGGGTGGTTCCGGTGCCCTATGCCGAGATCGTGGCTTCCATCGCCTCGATATCCGCCGGTCCCGGGACCCGCGCCAATATC
>JABFXT010000225.1 GCA_013361595.1 Nocardia sp.
GTGGTTTCGAAACCTGCCGCCATCAGCAGGGTCGCCGATGCGCACAGTTCGTGGGTGGACAGGTCGCCCGCGGTGACCAGACTGCTGAGCACATCGTCGCCGGGTTCGGCACGCAGGCGTTCGATGTGCTCGGTCAGGTACCGGTGCACCCGCTCGGAGGATTCCATCGCCCGCTGGTGCGTCCGCCAGGAGATGCCGAGATCCAGCAGCGGACTGATGTCGTCGCCCCAGCGCAGGAACATCTCCCGGTCGGCGTCCGGGAATCCGAGCATTTCCGAGATGATGGCGATGGGCAGCTGCGCCGCGTACCGGGACACCAGGTCGGTGGGCCCGTTGTCGGGGAGGGCGGTGAGAAGTTCCGCGGTGACCGTCTCGATCCGGTCGCGCAGCCGGGCGACGGCGCGCGGGGTGAAGGCGGTGGTCACCGGTTTGCGCATGCGGGTGTGCTCGGGCTGATCGAGCACCAGCATCGACGGCGCGTCCACCGGATTCGGTGGCAGTGGCCGGCGTTCCAGTGCGCGTCTCAGCGGTGGCGGCGCACCGAACACGGTCGGGATGCCGACACCGAAGCGGTTGTCGCGCAATATGTCCCGGACCAGTTCATGGTCGAAGGCCGTCCACACCGGCAGTGTCCGGCGCAACCCACCGTCCCCGCGCATCTCCTCGATCAGCGGGTACGGATTCTCGATTCCCTCGGCGCCGCAGTTCAACCGGGCGAACAGATCACCACGCCGGAGCCGGACCTTCTTGAACAGGATGATCAACGCGTGATTGTTGACCCAGCGATACACGTACTGCGGTTTCATCGAGCCCCTCCATCGTCGAACCGTCATGCCCTTCGGACGTTACGGATATCACAGTCCGCACGGAGCCTGGCGGAGCGGATCTCCGGTCTACCGTGGCGGGCCGAGCGCCGGCCGGGGATGTGCGCGATGGAGATCCGGTTCGGCGCGCACCGGATCCCCTGCGCCGGAACGAGATCGACCTCGCGCACAGGCGCTTCGTGGACCGCGCCGCGGCCGGTGACACCGCGCGCCGGAAGCCGGCGTCCGGACGGGGGTGGACCGCGGCGCGGGCACCCGGCATTCCGTCCGGCACCACCCGGCCCCGGATTCTCGACAGCGGTCGATGCCGAGGGTATGCATTAGCACGTGGGTAACCGCCGAGATCAGATCAAAAGCGTAGCCGCGGAGCTCTTCGTCGAGAACGGAGTGGCGGGCACCAGTGTCCGGGATATCGCCGAGGGCGTGGGCATGCTGTCCGGCAGCCTCTACCATCATTTCCCGTCCAAGGACGCGATCGCCTTCGCGATACTCAGCGATTTCCTCACCGATCTGAATGCCCGCTACCGATCGGTGCTCCCCCATGTCAACGGGATGCGTGAGGAGTTGCGCGCACTGGTCCATTCGTCGATCGAAATCGCCGAGGCGCATCCGTACGCGACCGAGATCTACCAGAACGAGAAGGCCTATCACGGCCCCGGCGCGCCCGACGAGATCGCCGACGCTGTCCGCGCGGCCCATACCTTCTGGATCGATGCGGCGACCCGGGCGAGTGCGTGCGGTGAACTCCGTACCGGGCTGGATCCGGTCGAGTTCGCGCGGATGTTGCGCGAAAGCGTCTGGTGGTCGATCCGCTATCACCGGGACCACCTGGCCGAGCGACGCGACGAGGTGACCGACACCGTGGTCGCGGCATTCGTCGACGGTGGCGCCGCCCCGGACGCACCCCGCGGCGGGCGCGGCGAGGATCCGGCGCTCACCGATCGGCTGGACCGGATCGAGCGGCGGCTAGAGGAATTGTCGAACGCCCTGCTCAGCGATTCGTGAAGGGCCGGGCACCGGGCAACCCATTGACAGGCACAGTGGCGCAGGCCACACTATCGAGCAGTCGCTTGGCTACTGCCAAGCGTTCGCTTGATTGGTGGTGGTCCCATGAGACGTGCCCGGGTTCTTGCCTGGGTACTGGCCGCGGCGCTGATGCCCGCGGCATGTGCCCAGGTCCGCGAACCGGTGGACGAGTACATCGTCATCGGTATGGACGAGGATTCGACCGGTCCGGGAGCGTCCTATTCGACGATCGCCGGTGATACGGTCCGCGCCACGGTGGATCGGCTCAACGCCGAAGGCGGGATCGGCGGCACACCGGTCCGGCTGGTCGTGGAGAACGACGAGAGCAGTCCGACGAATACGCCCTCGATCATCCGGAAACTGGTCGACCAGGGCGCCTCCGCCGTCATCCTCGCGACCGGCAGCGGATCGGCACTGCAGGCCAAACAGATTTCGCAGTCCACCGAAGTCGTCACGATCGCCCCCACCGCGCTGACCGACGCGGTCGCCGGCGCGCCGGGCAACGAATTCGCGTACATGGTGCCCAATCCCCTCGCCCAGTACGCCGATGTCTACTGCGGCGCTTTCGCGGCCCAGGGCAAGAAGCGGCTCGGCGTACTCGCCGATTCCAGTCCGGCGATCGCCGGGATCCTGGCGACGCTCTCCCCGAAGCTCAACGAATGCGTCGATGTCGTCGGCACCCAGAAGGCCGCTGTGGACACCGCCGATCTCACCGCCGGGGTGAGCCGGCTTCTCGACAGCGATCCCGATGTGGTGCTCGTCGCCAGCGTCGGCGGAAATTTCGAACTGCTCGCCCAGAACACCGTCCACCGGCTGGCGCCCGGACTCCAGCGGTTCTCGCTGGCCTCGATCGGCAATCAACCGCAGTCGTGGAAGCTCGCCGCGCCCGGTTCGCTCGATGGCCTGGTCTACATGGGAAGCCTGAGCGACGACAATCCGCGCACCGCGGCCCTGCAGGACTGGTTGCGCACGGTGAAGGGGCCCGACTACTCGCTGACCGCCTACGACGCCCAGGCCTACGATTCGGTGATGCTGCTCGCGCGGGCCATCGAGCTCGCGGGCACCCACACCGATCGGCACCGCCTCAACGAGGCGGTTCAGCAGATCCGTGGTCTCCCGGCGAGTTTCGGCCAGGCACCGCTCACCCTGTCGTTCACACCCGACGATCACATCGCTCCGGATTCGGCCTGCGGACTGGTGCTCATCGAGTTCGGCGCCCGCAACGTCCCCACCGGCCCCTGGGCGGAGTACCAGCCGGAGTGCACACCGAAGGGAGCCGGTCGATGAGCGACCCGCAACTGTGGCTCGCCGCGGCCGAGATCGGCTGCTTCTTCGCCCTCGTCGCACTGTCGATCTATCTGGTGGTGGTGGGCGCGTCGTTCTTCAACTTCGCCGCCGGCCCGTACGCGATGGCCGCCGCCCTGCTCGCGGGGTACGCGGCCGCGCACTGGGGAGTACCGATCCTGCTCGGCGCGCTGTCGGGAATCGCACTGGCAGTGGGTATATCGCTGCTGACCGAGCTCGTCGTGGTCCGGCCGGTGCAGCGGCGCGCGGGCGGGGCCGAGCTCCCCGCCCTGGTCGCCGTCACCGCGACCCTGTTCGCCATCCAGCAGCTCGCCGGTACGATCTTCGGCCGGACTCCGGTATCGGTGGCGAACCTGCTGCCGATACCCGATTTCCGGGTGGGCTCGGTCTCGGTTCAGGGCACGACGGCGATCATCATCGCGGTCACCGTGGTGGTGCTCCTCGCCACGGTCCTGTGGCTGCGCACCACCACCACGGGCCGGCTCCTACGGGCCGTCGGGGACAATCGCGAAGCCGCCCGCATGATCGGCGTGAACGTCGGACGGGTCCGGTTGTGGGCGTTCGGTATCTCGGGAGCCGTCGCCGGGATCGCCGGGATCGTCTTCGCGGCCAAATCGGGCGCGCAGTTCACCAGCGGGCTGTCCTGGACACTCACCGGATTCCTCGCCCTCGTCGTCGGCGGCACCGGCAAACCGTGGGCGCCGCTGATCGGCGGACTCGCGCTCGGCTGGGTCCAGGTGTTCGGCAGTTTCTATTTCGGCGCGACCGGGAGCTCGGTCGCGATATTCCTCGTCGCCCTCGTGTTCTTCGCCTTCCGGCCCGAAGGCCTGTTCCAGCGAAAGGTCCGGGTGTGATGACCGCCGCCGTGATCACGACCACCAGACCCGCCATCCGCACCGTGGCCGGGGAACTGGGTATCTGCCTCGCCGTCGTCGCCGGGGTACTGCTCTGGATGGGTCCCAGCCTGTACCGCCAGGACCTCGTCTTCCTGGCCGCCACCTACGCGCTGGTCGCTCTGGGGATGTACCTGCCGTTCGTGCTGGCCGGTTCACTGTCCATGGCCTACAGCGCCTATGCCGCCATCGGCGCGTACGCGGTGGCCTACCTCTCGGTCGACCGGGGCCTGTCGCCCTGGTGGGGCTGGCTCGCCGGAGCGCTCGTCGCCGGTGCGGTCGCCCTGGTGCTCGCGATATCGACCAGGAAGCTGTCCGGCTTCTATCTGGCCGCGGTCACCCTGCTCTTCGCCATCGCGTTCGAGCACTGGCTCGGGGACGCCGCCACGATCACCGGTGGCGCTTCGGGTATCTCGGGTATTCCGGTGCCGTCGCTCTTCGGCTGGGATCCGCCGCGCTACGCGCAGGTGGTGGCGGCCGTCGTATTCGTCTGAGCGGTAGCGGTACTGATCGACCGGTTGCGCCGGTCCGCCTGGGGACTCTCGCTCTCGGCCGCCCGGGAAAACGCTCCGGCAGTGCAGTCCACGGGCATCTCGCCGACACATCTGACCGTGGTGGCGCTCGCCGTCGGCGCGGCGATCGCCGCCACCGGCGGTGCCCTGTTCACCGTATCCGTCCAGGCGGTGACGCCGGAGACCTTCGGCCTGGACCTGGTGTTCCTCGCGATCTTCATGCCGATCATCGGCGGCCGCGGCTCAGCGTGGGGTGCTCCGCTCGGCGCACTGATCGTCGTCGGGGTCACGCTGAACATGCCCGGTTATCAAGGATCGGGTGAGTTGTTGCTCGCGGTGGTGGTGCTGGCGGTCCTGCTGCTCGCACCCGGCGGCGTCATCGGCTGGACGCACCGGGTCGCCCGGCGGCTGCGCTCGTCCCGGAATCAGGACAGGAGATGACGACGATGTCCTCCCCCACTACCCCGGCCCTGCTGTCGGTCACCGGACTGAGCAAACACTACGGTGGCGTCACCGCGGTCGACGATGTGAGCTTCGACCTTCCCGCGGGCAGCGTCCTCGGCCTGGTGGGCCCCAACGGCGCCGGCAAGACCACGCTGGTGGACTGCATCGTCGGCACGCAAACTCCCAGCGCGGGTGCGGTCGAACTGGCGGGCCGGATCCTGCGTCCGGGACCCGAGGTGCGGGCCCGGGCCGGGCTCGCCCGCACCTTCCAGCATCCCCAGCTGGCATTGGAACTGACACCGGTCGAGAACATCGTGCCCGGTATCGTCGGCCGGTCCATCGGGTCCTACGGCGCCTCGGTGCGCGCCCTGCTGCGCGGTTTCGCCGGCACCCCCCGAGCCGTACTCGACAAGGCGGCAGCGGTCGCCCGGGAGTACGGAGTCACCACCGAGCCGATACCCACCGGCAGTCTCGGCCTCGGTTCCCAGCGGCTGGTAGAGATCGCCCGCGCGATGGCCGCCGAACCCCGGGTGCTGCTGCTGGACGAGCCGTTCGCCGGCTCCGATACCGAAGGGATCGCGGCGATCTCACACGCCGTCCGCCAGGTCCGCGCCGCGGGACACTCGGTGGTGCTGATCGATCACAATGTCGATCTGATCGCCGAACTCGCCGATGCGGTGGTGCTGCTGGCCGACGGCGCGGTGGCCTTCACCGGCACCCCGCACGACTGTATGCGCAGCGCCGAGATGCGATCGGTGTACTTCGGCACCACTGCGACCGAGGAGGCTCGTTGATCACCACCCAGGGACTCACCGTCCGGTACGGCAGCGCGGTCGCGGTCCGTGATGTGGCACTCGAAGCGCGCGCCGGGGAGGTCACCGCCGTGGTCGGGCCGAACGGCGCCGGAAAATCGAGTCTGCTCTCCGCGGTGTTCGGCAGCACACCGGCGACCGGCGCGGTAGCCGTCGGCGGCACCGATCTCGGCCGGGCTCCGGCACAGCAGCGGCTCCGCGCCGGGATCGCGTTCGTTCCCCAGGGACGGCAACTGTTCCCGCGGCTCACGGTGCGGGAGAACCTGGAGATCGGGGCGCGGCTGCTCGGCGCCCGGAACGACGCTCTCGGTCCGGCTTTCGAACGGTTCCCGATCCTGGCGACCCGCTCGCGGCAACTCGCCGGCGTCCTCTCCGGCGGCGAACAACAGATGCTGCTGCTGGCCCGGGCGCTGCTGGGCACACCGCGCGCACTGCTGCTCGACGAGATGACCACCGGGCTCTCGCCCAAGATCTCCGGGGAGCTGCTCGACCACGTCCGCGAACTGGCGGATTCGGGGATCACCGTCCTCGTCGCCGAACCCGCACTGCACCGGGTATCCCGGATCGTCGACCGCGGATACGTCATGATCCGCGGATCGCTGTCGGAACCGGAGAACGACGCCGACGCACTCGCCACCGCCTACCGGGCATCCATGGGGATGCTCGAGGAAGCCCTGTGATGCAAGGAACGCACCGCGCCGATATCGCCGCCACCGCCGGGTTCACTGCGGACCCGGAGGCATTCACCGGCTACTCCGTCAGTGACCTGGTCCGGCATCGGGCCGCCACCCGCGGCGGCGATCCCGCCTATATCAGCCCGTCCGGGACCACCACCTGGGCCGAATACGACCGGCTCGCCGACCGGGTCGGCGCGGCACTGCGTGCCCTCGGGAACGTTCCCGCCGCGGCGGTGTATCTGCCCGATACGGTGGAGTTCCATGCCGCGCTGGTCGGCGCCTACCGGGCCGGGGTACTGGCCGTCGCCGTCGGGGCGCGGTCCGGGCCGGCGGAACTCGCTCATCTCATGTCCGCGTCCGGTGCGACCGTACTGGTGACCACCAGCGACAACAGGGGCCGTGCGGTCGCGGAA
>JABFXT010000051.1 GCA_013361595.1 Nocardia sp.
CATCGGTGGCACCGGATTCCCGCAGCAGAAGTGCCCATTCGCGGGTGGCGATACCGGAATCTCGATCCGAACCGCGTGTGCTCATCCTCATCCGATCGTTCGAATCCGGGTGAGCGCGCGGTTCTCACTCGCGCAGGCGTCCGGGCGCCGCCGCCTCCGGGCGGTACCGGCTCATCAGATCCTCGACGAAGGTGCGCAGCTCGGCGTGCCCCTGCCGCACTCCGACCGCGCCCTCGTTGCACAGGATCCGGGCCGCGCCGGTGAGCAGTATCGATACGACCACCGGCGGGAACTCGGTGATATCGACCCCACAGGAGCGCAGGACGAGGGTGACGGCGGCGGTCTCGATATCGCGTACCCGTTCGGCAAATGTCTTCAGCTCCGCCCCGACGGCCTTGCGATGGTTGGCCAGAGCCATGAATTCGGTGTTCAGCTGGGTGAACCGGGCATCGGTGTTGATCTCCCACAGGACCTGCAGCGGATCATCGGCGGTGAGGGCCTGCCGCATCCGATCCAGCGCCTTCTCCCCGCCGGCGCGCAGCACCGCGACGAACAGGTCGTCCATCGTCGGGAAGTAGTAGTACACGAGGGCGGATTTGACTCCGGCCACGGCCGCGACCCGGCGGGAGGTCGCCGCGGCGTAGCCCTCTTCCCGGATGATCTGAGCGGTCGCCTCCATCAATCGCGACCGGGTCCCGGTGTCGTCGGCCTTGGTGGCGCGTTTCGCCGGCATTCAGCAGCACCGCCCGGAGGTGCTGATCGTGGACCTTTTCGCGAAGATCCCCGCACCTCTTGACCGACCGAAATGCCGCGTGGTAACCATGGTCCACCCTAGCATTTTATCGATCGATCAAATTCTGGCGGCGTACCGCGACCGGTCGCCGTGTTCGTAACCGGAAAGGCTTCGCGGCAGCGGTGCGGCGGAGACCTGTATCGAAAGGCTGGCGAGCCGATGACCGACCTTGCCGCACGGGACTTCTTCTCCGATGAAGCCATCGCCCAGGACCCCTATGAGTACCTGGACCACCTGCGCAGCCGGAACCCGGTTTTCCGGGAACCCCACTACGGCGTTGTCGTGGTAACCGGGTACCGAGAGGCCGATCAGGCATTCCGCAATACCGCCGACTTCTCGGCCTGCGTCTCCATCGGTGGCCCGTTCCCGCCGTTGCCGTTCGAGCCCGCCGGCGACGACATCTCCGCGCAGATCGCCGAACACCGCCACCGGTTCCCGATCTTCGAGCACATGGTGACCATGGATCCCCCGGACCACACCCGCGCGAGATCCCTGCTCAACCGTCTGCTCACGCCGAAACGGCTGAAGGAGAACGAGGAGTACATGTGGCGGCAGGCCGATCGTCAGCTCGACGAATTCCTGGATGCGGGTCGCTGCGAGTTCCTCGCGGACTATGCGAAGCCGTTCGCCACCATGGTCATCACCGATCTGCTCGGCGTGCCCGAAGCCGACCGGGAGCGGTTTCGCCGAACCCTGGCCGGGGAGGGCTATCCCGGGAGCCGGGTGGGCGCCCTCGACCACGAGCCGGTCGGTCTCAATCCGCTGGAGTGGCTGGACGAGACCTTCGGTGCCTATATCGCCGACCGGCGCCGCGCCCCCCGCGGCGACGTTCTCGGCACCCTGGCCACGACTTCCTATCCCGACGGAACCCTGCCCGAGGTCATCGATGTGGTGCGGCCCGCCACCTTCCTGTTCGCGGCGGGCCAGGAAACCGTGACGAAGCTGCTCAGCTCGGCGGTGCGAATACTGGCCGAACGTCCCGGGCTCCAGCAGCGACTCCGCGCCGACCGCAGCCTCGTCGGCAATTTCATGGAGGAATCCCTGCGCACCGAAAGCCCCACCAAGGTCGACTTCCGGCTGGCCCGCCGCAACACCACCCTCGGCGGCGTCGATATCCCGGCCGGCACTGTGGTCATGCTGTGTATCGGCGCCGCCAACCGGGACCCCCGTAAGTTCGAGGACCCCGACGAGTTCCGGCTCGACCGCCGTAATGCCCGCGAGCACATCGCCTTCGGCCGTGGTGTCCATACCTGCGCCGGCGCGCCACTGGCCCGGGTGGAGGGGCAGGTCACCCTCAACCGGATGCTGGACCGGATGAGCGATATCGCGATCGACGAGAGCGCGCACGGAACCGGCGGCGCACCCCGCTACGAGTACGAGCCGACTTTCCTGTTGCGCGGGTTGCGCGATCTGCACATCACCTTCGCGACCGGCTGACCTGTTCCGGTCGCCGGGTCCCGGCGGGGAAGCCGTCACTGTCGCCCGACCGTGGACGGCTTCCCTGTCCATCTGTACGACGAGTGCCCGCCGAGGTCGGGGCGCGGGCCGTACCCCGGTCGCGCCTACGGGAGTGCGCGCGGGGCGGGCTGTTCGAACCGGGATGCCGCCAGCGCGTCCAGGGTCTCGGCCGAAGGGGGCGTGGCCAGCAAGGCCACCAGCGTATCCAGGAGCTGGCCGATATGGACCGCGAACGGCGCGGCGGCGGCACCCGCCCGGCGCATACGGTGCCGATCCGCGCAGACGTGCAGGCAGACCGACGACGCCTGATGGATGCGGATATCCCGTAAGGGCTGGGGCACATGGTCGATGAGGGCTCCGACGCGCGCGTAGTAGGCGCGTTCGGAGTCGCGGTGGGTGGCGGGCAGTTTGTCCAGCGGGTGGACATCCCGGACGAGCTGTTCGAGGAAGGACAGGTAGTAGCAGTTCTCGTCCTCGGCCAGTTCCATCAACGGCAGCTGATGGGCCTCCACGACGCGGCGCAGATCAGCGCCGGGCAGGCGCGCCTCGAGCAGGCGCCGGCGACGCGTCAGATCTTCGACGCGATTGAGCAGGATCGCATCGATCAGGCCCTGCTTGGACCCGAAGTGGTACTGCACGGCCGATTTGTTGCCCATTCCGGCTTCGTCGCCGATTCGGCGCAACGGTACGCCGTCGAGGCCGTGCACCGCGTAGAGCCGTTCCGCGGTGAGCACGAGCTGCTGTTTGGCGGAGAGGCCAACGGGGGGTGCCGACTCGGTCATGGATCAATCAAACCACCCTGGACATTTTTAAGTCTTAAGCCTTAATCTTGTTTTTATCGCATTAAAAATCAGGAGATAGGTAGGCGCCATGGGGAGCTATCGGTCCGTAATGACCGTCGACCCACCCGAAGCCGGTACGCCGTTCGAGCGTGCGGCGCGCGACTTCGTCATCGACCAGGTGTGGTCGCGACCCGGATTGGCGCGGCGCGAACGCCGCTGGGTGACACTGACCTGTGTCGGTGCGGCAGACGCGCAGCAGCCGATCGAGGATCAGATCTTCGCCGCCCTCAACAGCGACGACATCACCATCGACGAGATGCTCGAATTCGTTCTGCATTTCGCGGTGTACAACGGCTGGCCGAAGGCCTCGCACCTGGAGGGCGTGATCCGCCGCCAATGGGCCCGCGTGCGGAACGCGCGAGGGCTCGATGCGACCGTCCGGCCGCCGGACGACGCCGAACTGGGTTCGACCGACCGGTCCGAGCGCATCGCCGCGGGAACCCGGGAGTTCATCGACGTCAACCTGATCGACGCCCCGGCGCCGGACACGCCCTACATCCACGCGGGAATCCTGAACTTCGTCTTCGGCCACGTATGGCGGCGCCCCGGGCTGGGCCGCCGTGACCGCCGGTTCATCACCGTCGCCTCCGTCGCGGTCTGTGACGCGGCCCTACCGCTGGCCTCGCACGTCGGCTCGGCGCTCGGCTCCGGCGATATCACCAAAGCGGAGATGGACGAGGTCGTCCTGCAACTCGCGGCCTACTCCGGCTTCGCCAAAGGCGAGGCACTGCACGCCACCGCCGAGGCCGCCTGGGCCCGGTTGGGCCACTGAGAGAGGACGACAACCATGCCAGGACTGGACGGACGCGTCGCGTTCATCACCGGCGCCGGCCGCGGTCAGGGCCGTGCCCACGCGATACGGCTGGCCCGCGAAGGCGCCGACATCATCGGCATCGATATCTGCGAGAACATCGCGTCGATGACCTATCCCAACGCCGACGAAGCCGACCTCGCCGAAACCGCGAGACTGGTGCGCGCACAGGGCCGCGCCATGATCGCCCGCAAGGCCGATGTCCGCGACTACCACGCCCTGTGCGCGGCGTTCCAGGACGCATACGGGCACTTCGGCCGCCTCGACATCATCGTCGCCAATGCCGGAATCATCCGGATGGGTCCCGAATCCGCCGACTTCCTCGCCGACTGGAACGATGTCATCGAAACAAACCTCACCGGTGTCTATCACACCGTCCGTGCCGCACTACCGGCCATGCGCGAAGGCGGCCGCGGCGGCTCCGTCGTCATCACCAGTTCCACCGCCGGCCTCAAGGCCTCGCCCTCGCTCAATGCCAGCGGAAACGCCTACGCCGCCGCCAAACGCGGTGTGGTCGCGCTGATGCAGGGCCTCGCGGGATATCTGGCACCCGAGTGGATTCGGGTGAACACCATCCACCCCACCGGGGTCGCCAGCGGTATGACCCACAACGACGCCATGCGCGAACTCATGGAACAGGCGGCGGCCGGTGGGCAGAACTCGATCTCCGGTATGCAGAACGCCCTCCCGCTGCAGATGCTGGAAGCCGAGGACATCGCGAACGCGGTCGCCTATCTCGTCTCCGACGAGGCGAAATTCGTCACCGGCGTCCAGTGGCCGCTCGACGCCGGTTTCATGATCCGCTGACGGTACGCCGGCCGGCCCGCGGAGACCGGCCGGATCCCGCGTATGCCCACATCGCGACCCGAGGTCGCCTACGAAGGGTGATCGGTGACGATGGTGCCGTCGACGACCTCGGCCAGCATCCGGCCCCAGTCGGGGTAGGTGCGCACCTTCCGCAGGTGCAGCTCTTCGATCTTCGCGGTCAGTTCGGGATCCGGATCGTCGGAGAGGCGAACCGCGGACAGTCGCGCGAAATGCGGCAGGATATGCGGATCGCCGGCCAGGTGTACCGGGTCGTGCAGATAGCGTTCGAGCGCGGCCAGGTCGGCGACGGCGGCGGTGTAGGCGTGGGTGAATCCGTCGCGCGGATCGCCGATATCGCGGCCGACGACGCCGAACTCGACCGAATCCACGCTCGCCGTCCGGCGCATCCGCTCCAGCGCGTCGGCCTGTATGTCCGGCGGGACATCGGCTTTGAAGCTGAACCGCAAGATGTTGACTATCATCCGGAGACCTCTCATTTGAACCAGTGAGTTCAGATTAGCTACCCAGTAGGTTTTGTCAATGGTTCGAATTTTTGAACCGGGAGGTTCAATTCCGGGCCGCGGGGACTAGTATGGACTTGTGCGTGCGCGAGTAGAGGACGGCCCCGCCGGCGGGCGGATCGACAAGCGGCGGGCGATCCTGGAAGCGGCTTTCACCGTCTTCGCCCGGCTCGGTTACGAACAAGCCTGTGTGCAGGAGATAGCCGCGGCGGCCGGGGTGGCGAAACCCACGGTCTACAACCATATGGCCGATAAGGAGAGCCTGCTGCGGGAATCGGTGCTGGCGGCGGCCGACCGGGTCGGTGCCGAATGCCTCGCCGCGGTGGAGCGCCTGCGCAGTCCCGGGCCCGACCTCGACGCGGCGCTGGAGGATACGGCGCGGCAACTGCTGCGGATCTGTGCCGGAGACACCTCCCACGCCCTGCGCCGGCTCGCCGCCGCGCAGGCCAATCGGTTACCCGATCTGGTCGTGCTGGTCCGGGAGCGCACGGCCACCAGCACTTTGTACGCGCTCACCGACCGGCTGGGCATGCTCGCCCTGTCCGGGCGGTTGGCCACCACCGACCCGGCCACGGCGGCCGAACAGTTCCTCGCGTTGCTCACCGGCCCGCTGGAGAACCGATCCGCGTACGGCACCCGCAATGTCGCGCCCGCCGAACTCCGCGCCGTCGCGCGCGCCGCGGTGCGGACGTTCCTCGCCGCCTACGGAACCGGTCACGATCGGCCGGATCGCTCCGGTTCGGAGTGAGTCCAGTTCTGCCGTTACCGTTCACCCGGAACTCCACAGTGGCGGATCGGAGCCCTCGGGAACGCGGAGTTCGTCACCGTGGTCGCGAACCCAGGCGGCCAGGGCGCGTAGCGGCCCCTCGACCAGAGTCGCACCGAGTTCGGTCAGGCGGTACTCCACCCCGGGTGGCGCGGCCGGATCCGGCCGCCGGGCCACCAGGCCCCGGCCGAGGAGACGCCGCAACGCCTCGGTGAGCGTCTTGTCGCGGATACCGCCGATCCCGGTGCGCAATTGGACGCGGCGCCGGGGTCCGTCGGCCAGTGCGGCCAGGACCACCGGGTCCCAGGTGTGGGCGAACAGGTCCAGGGCCCCGCGCAATCGGCAGTCGGCGATCGGGTCGGCGCCGCGGTAGTCGTATCCGGTCATCGCTCACCAGCATTGTCGGCAGGTACGCACCGATCGGTGCGTACCTCGCTTCCTACGGTAGCCCTCTCCCGGGCCGCGCTGATGTGACGGAGTCGACGGCGCCGGTGGCGACAGCGCGTGACTGCGCCGCCGGACGCCGACGGTGGTGCTCTTCCGGTTCATCGAGTTCGTATCGGTGGTCGCGACGGCTGTGGTGATCCGGCAGGTGTTCATGGGGCCGCGGTGGAGTTCGTTCCGGTGCGCCGATAAGGCAATAGAGAATGGTATTCCATTGTCGTGGAGCAGGTTTCGAGGGAGCCGGCGGCAGGGTTTCGATAATCGTATCTCGGTGTTCGGCCGGGGCCGGAGAGTGCGGATATCGCTCTCCGTCGCCGGGGCCCCGTCCTCTCGAGCCCTCTTTCCGGGATTCGGTGAATTGCGCCGTATATGCTGACTGCCGGGCGATGCTCTGTGGAAACAGCGGTAGCCGCACCGAATTTCCGACTGTAATCGACGAACGAGGAGCTGAGTTCGATGA
>JABFXT010000488.1 GCA_013361595.1 Nocardia sp.
GTTCATCTCGGTGGCGGTGATGGCCCGGTCGAACCAGCGATCGAGGACCGCGAGGTCCGTGCAGTTCCGGATACGCTCTCTGGACCGGTCGGGGACCGTGATACCGCGGGCCTCCAGCAGTCGCAGCGTTTTTTCGACAACTTCTTCGACCCGGCCTTCGACATGCCCTTCGGCGAGCCCTTGGGCGCGGCCTTCGGCGCGCAGCCGCTGCGAGGTACGCGAACGGTAGAACGACAGGTCCACGCTCATCAGTTTGCTCCAGGTTCTCGCGGCTCGGGTCGCGCCGAGGCCGAGTTCGGTGAGTTCGGCGAAGACGTGGAAATCTTCCTCGTCCTCCAGTTCGTGCAGGGCATCGGCGAGTGTTTTCAGTATGGCACCGATACGCGCGTCTTCGACGTGGGTGACCGCCGACAGCACGGCCAGGGGAATATCGGCCGCCGCGACCTCTGGATCGGTGACCACCGGAACGTTGTCAGGGCCCAGGACGAGTGGGCGCACGATGATGCTCGACCATTGGGGCAGGCCGATCTTGATCGGTTCGCGTGCCCAGCCGGCGGTCGTGGTGTCGCGGCATACGACGAGTAGTACGACGGGTAACCGGTACTTCTCGTGGAGGTGGGCCAGGTAGTAGGCCCAGGCGCCGGGTTTGTCGTCGTCCTTCTTGTTCTGGGCTTCGACCAGTAACAGGAAGGCGCCGTCGTGGACGGTGGTGATTCGGAGGAGGGTGTCGACCTGGCGTTCGAGGGGGCGGATCTCGGTCAGGTCGTTGGTGAACACTGCCACTTCTTCGGGGTCGCCGAAAGGTAGTCCGAGGGCGCGGAACGCTCTGGCGAAGATGCCGGGATCGTGTTGGAAGAGGCGGTGCATCACCTCGTGTGGGGAGCCGACCATGCGGCAGAAGGTATCCGAGGTACCGCGGGTTACGTTAGAAAATATGTTCGATCATCGGCGTTTCCGCATGATCGGCGTGTTGTCGGCCGTCTGCGCTGGTGTCGGAGGGTTGCGTGTTCGCCGGTGCCGGTCGGGTACCGGCGAATACTCCGATCAGAGCCGTTCGAGAACGGTGGCGTTGGCCAGGCCGCCCGCCTCGCACATGGTCTGGAGGCCGTAGCGGGCGCCGCGGTCGTGCATGGCGTGGACGAGGGTGGTCATCAGCCGGGCGCCGGAAGCGCCGAGCGGATGGCCGAGAGCGATCGCACCGCCGTTGACGTTCACTCGATCCGGGTCGGCGCCGGTGTCGTGTTCCCAGGCCGCGACCACGGAGGCGAACGCCTCGTTGATCTCGACCAGATCGATATCGGCGAGCGTCAATCCGGCCCGGGCCAGGACCTTGCGGGTGGCCGGGACGACCGCGGTGAGCATCAGCAGTGGATCGTCGCCGGCCACCGCGAAACTGTGGAGCCGGGCCAGTGGGCGCAGGCCCAGCTCGCGGGCCCGTTCGCTGGTGGTGATGAGCACCGCGGCGCTCCCGTCGCTGATCTGGCTCGCGGTCGCCGCGGTGATGTTCCAGCCGATCTCCGGGAAGCGTTCGGCCATGGCGGGGTCGTAGTAGGCGGGTTTCAGGGCGGACAGGGTGTCGAGGGTCGACCCGGTGCGGATACCTTCGTCGGCATCCAGGCCCGCCAGTGGTGCGAGCTCCGCGGCGAACTGCCCGTTCTTCGTGGCCCGCGCGGCTTTCTCGTGACTGGCGAGGGCGAATTCGTCGAGCCGGGCCCGGGACAGCCCCCATTTCGCCGCGATGAGTTCGGCGCTGATGCCCTGGGGGACGAGGCCGTCGGGGTATCGCCGGGCGAAGCCCGCGCCCGAGATGTCGTCGGCACCCTGCGCGCTCGCGCCCATCGGTACCCGGCTCATGGATTCGACGCCGGTGGCCACTACCACGTCGTAGGCGCCGGCCAGCACGCCCTGCGCGGCGAAGTGGACGGCCTGCTGACTGCTGCCGCATTGGCGGTCGACCGTGGTCGCCGGGACCGATTCGGGGAACCCGGCCGCGAGCGCCGCCCGCCGGGTGATGTTCACACCCTGTTCGCCGACCTGGCCGACGACTCCGCCGATCACATCGTCGATCAGGGCCGGGTCGATACCGGTACGGGTGACGAGGGCTTCGAGGCTGTGGGCCATGAGGTCCACAGGGTGGATGCCGTGGAGTGCGCCACTCGGTTTGCCGCGCCCGATGGGGGTCCGTACCGCATCGACGATGACCGCGTCTCGCATGGTGATTCCTTCCGTCGCCGGGGGCGAACCCTGGCTAAAGTTTTATATAGCCAGACTAGGTGCTGGCATTAGTGCAGGCAAGTCAGCGTCGATATGATGGGCGGATGGCAGCGGTGATGGAAGGCCCCTTGGCCGATCTCGACTCGTGGAAACCCGATCACTGTTCGATCGCGATGGCGCTCGAGGTGGTCGGGACCCGGTCGGCGATCCTGATCCTGCGAGAGGCGTACTACGGCACGACCCGGTTCGACGGTTTCGCGTCCCGGGTGGGGATCACCGACGCTGCCGTCGCCGGACAGTTGCGCAAACTCACGCAGGCCGGGTTGTTCACCAGGCAGCCGTATCGGGAAGAGGGGAAACGCACCCGCCACGAATACGTGCTCACCCCGAAGGGGCGCGATCTGCTACCTGTGGTGCTCGCGCTCATGCAATGGGGCAACACTCACCTGCAACCCGGCCCGCCGCCGCTGGACCTGGTCGAAGCGGCCACCGGCGATCCGGTCCGGGTGCAGGTGCGCAGCGCTTCCGGCCGCGAGATCGGGGTGGACGATCTCGGGGTCCGGCTCAACGAGCAGTGGCGGGCCGACCGGCGGCGGCGAACATCCGGTGCGGCACGACCGGCCGGGCGGCCGTAAGCGACCGCGGCTTCACGCGCGGTCGTCGGTGATACACGCCCCGCCGGTACAGGACCGGCGCGGCGGTGGGCCTCAGCTCAGGCGGCGGCCGTCGTCGGGCGCGAAGAAATAGACATGCTCGGGGTCCGTGGCCAGCCGTACCCGGCTGCCCTTCGCGGGCGGCTTGCGCCAATCGGTGCGCGCCACGATCGTATCCGCGCCCTGGGTGTCCTCGGTGGGGCGGCCGTAGATGAAAGCGTCGGAACCCAGTTCCTCCACCACATCCACCTCGATCTCGATACCCGAATCGCCGGTGTCCAGGTGCTCGGGGCGGATACCGACGGTCACCGAAGTGCCCGCGGCGTCGGCCACCGACCGGGGCAGGGGCAGCGCGAATCCACCGATCCGCACGGCGCCGTCGATGATCGGCAGCGTGAACAGGTTCATGGCGGGCGAGCCCATGAACCCGGCGACGAACACATTCGCCGGATCGCGGTAGAGGTCACGCGGGGCGGCGCACTGCTGGAGCAGACCGTCGCGCATCACCGCGACCCGGTCGCCCATGGTCATGGCCTCCACCTGGTCGTGGGTGACATACACCGTCGTCGTCGCCAACCGGCGCTGCAACTGCGCGATCTGCGTGCGGGTCTGCACCCGCAGTTTGGCGTCCAGGTTGGACAGCGGTTCGTCCATCAGGAACACCTGCGGGTCGCGCACGATGGCCCGGCCCATCGCCACCCGCTGGCGCTGACCACCGGAGAGTGCCTTGGGCAGACGATCCAGCAGCGGTTCGAGATCGAGCAGTCGGGCCGCCTCGCGCACCCGGCGCTGGGACTCGTCCTTGCCCACCTTGGCCAGTTTGAGCGCGAAACCCATGTTCTCGGCGACGGTCATATGCGGGTAGAGCGCATAGTTCTGGAAAACCATCGCGATATCGCGGTTCTTGGGATCGGAGTGCGTGACATCGCGGTCACCGATCAGAATGCGACCGTCCGATACTTCCTCGAGTCCGGCGAGCATCCGCAGCGAAGTGGATTTCCCGCAGCCCGAGGGTCCCACCAGCACCAGGAACTCACCGTCGTCGATTTCGAGCTGCAACTGGTCGACTGCGGGCGTCTTGGCTCCCGGGTACTGCCGGGTGGCGTGAT
Source organism: Nocardia sp. (assembly GCA_013361595.1). Taxonomy (GTDB): domain Bacteria; phylum Actinomycetota; class Actinomycetes; order Mycobacteriales; family Mycobacteriaceae; genus Nocardia. The sequence continues at coordinate 3,977 of JABFXT010000488.1, forward strand.
CGAAGGTCACCGTGGCCACGGCTTGTTCACTTCCCTTCACCGGTTGGAACACGCGAAGTGGAGCGAATTCGCAACATGTGCGTGGTCATGGCGTCAGAGGCTACCGCTGGTGTTCTCGGGCTCCGCATGGTCTGTACGTTTTCGGTGCGTATCGTGCCAGCGAACGCATCCACTGTCCACCCCCGTCGGCACCCTGCGCGGCCCCGCGACCCGGCAGGTGCGGGTCGCGCAGATCGTGGGCGACTCCCGAGGACCCACGCCACGAGACACCCGGCCGCAACGGCACAGTCGACGGTCCTGTCCAGGGACGGTTCGCTTCGTCCGCCGGCGGGAATTCGGGCGCCGGGATACGCGTGCTTGACTGTGCCGCCGCGGCACAGTTCAGGCTGGTATCGAGGCCGGCGCGTGCGCGGTGGCGGAAACCGGAGCGGAGGAGTCGGTCATGACGTGGAGTACCCGACAGCTCGCGGAACTCGCGGGCACCAGCGTGCGCGCGGTCCGCCACTATCACGATATCGGCCTGCTCGACGAGCCCGAACGGGCCTCCAACGGCTACAAGCGATACGGGGTCGCGCACCTGCTGCGCGTCCTGCGGATCAAACGGCTCGCCGATCTCGGGATACCGCTCTCGCAGATCGCCGAGATGGGTGACGGGGAGGATTTCCCCCGCGACGCGTTGCAGACGCTGGACGCCGAATTATCGGCGACCATCGACCGGCTCCAGCGGATCCGCGTGGAACTCGCCTTGATCCTGCGCCAGGGTGTCTCCACCGATCTCCCACCCGATATGGGGCCGGCCACCGCCGTTCTCACCGATGCCGACCGCGACTTCACCGTCATCCTCGCCCGGGTACTGGGACCCTCGGGATCGGAAGCGTTGCGGGGTCTGCTGCACGAACAGCGCACCTCGCCCGCGATGTCGGAATTCGACGATCTGGCCGCCACGGCCGACGAATCCACCCGCGCCGACCTGGCCGAGCGATTGGCACCGTACGTGGGCGAGATAACCGCCGAATACCCCCAGCTCGTTGCTCCCGCCACCGATTCACCGGTGGGTGCGCGACGTGCGGCGGAGACGGTCGGCAAAGCACTGCGCGACCTCTACAACCCCGCCCAACTCGATGCGCTGGTCCGGATCAATCGGTTGCTCGTGGCAGCGGACGAATAGCGGCCGGTCCGGAACCGGCGATCCGGACCTGATCGCACCGGTGCTTCAACGGTGGCTGCGGTGGGCAGTCTCCGGGCCGACCACGCGCAGGAGTTCGAGCGCCGCGACACTCGCGGAACCGGGCGGCGGTGTGAAGAGGCGGACGCGCTGATCCGCGGCCTGGGTCTGCAGCATCTCGAAGTCGAATTCGACGGCCCCCACCGCGGGGTGCAACACCCGGAACCGGCTGTTGTGCCGGACGGCGACCTCGTGCCGCTGCCACAGTGTGGCGAATTCCGGGCCGGTCGCGTCGAGCCGTTCGATCAGGGCACGAGAGGCCCGATCGTAGCCCCGCCGGGTGGCGGCGGCCCGCAGGTCCGCGACGTGCGCGCGGCCATGACTGTCGTGCTCCTCGGCCGGATACGCCGCGCGGACGCCGGGATCGGTGAACCACCGCCACACGATATTGCGGTCCGGTTCCTCGATCGTGCACACACATCCGAAGAGGGCCTCGGCCAAGTCGTTCTGCGCGAGCAGATCGCCCAGGTCGGTGACCAGCTGAGCCGGCGTGTCACCCAGCCGGTCGAGGAGATAGCGCAGGGCGGGCCGGACAGCGTCTCCGGCGCGGGCCCGCTCGGGCGGGTGGTGGCCCGCCAGCAGATGGAGATGCTGCGTTTCGTCCTCGGTCAACCGCAATGCGCGGGCCAGTGCGACCACGAGCTGCACCGACGGCTGGGAACTGCGCGCCTGTTCGAGCCGCATCACATAGTCGGCCGATACGCCGGCCAGCTGGGCCACCTCCTCACGGCGCAGCCCGGGCGTCCGCCGCCGTGGCCCGGTGACCAGTCCGGCTTCCTGCGGCCGGAGCCGTTCCCGGGAGCGCCGTAGGAAATCCGCCAGCCCGGCGCGGTCCATCTTCATATGGTCCATCTTCCGGTCCGCGCTCGGCCACCGGTACCGCGAGGCCCGGAGCGCCGATCCTAGGGAACCCGCTCCTCTCCTCATCGGCGCGCGGCGCGCGCACTGTCGACGGGGGAACGAGGAGAGGAAAGAGCTGTGAAAGAGATCGAAGTGGGAGCCGCGCATGTGCCGTATCGGGTCGTGGGCCGTGGGCGACCGCTCGTACTGGTCCACGGGACCAACGCGGGCGCGAAATCCTGGGACGGAGTAGCCGCGGCGTTCGGCGACACCAGCACAGTAGTGCTGCCGAACCTCTCGGGTAGCGATACGGCGCGCGACGACGGCGGCCGCCTCACGGTCGAGCTGCTCGTCGAGCAACTCGCCGCCGTGATCGCCGCCACCGGGACGGGACCGGCCGATGTGGTCGGGCACTCGATGGGCGCTCCGGTGGTCGCCGCGCTCGCTGCCGTACGGCCCGAACTGGTTCGCCGTCTCGTACTGGTCGCGGGCTTCGCGGGGCCCGGCGACGAATATCTGCGCAACGCGCTGACCGTTATGCGCGATCTCGCCGCAGACGCGGCGACTTTCGCGCGGTTCGCGATGCTGCACGCTTTCAGTCCGGAGTATCTGGCATCGCTCGACCGGGCGGCCGTGGCGGAGCTGGCCGCCGCCTATCGGCCCGAGCCCGGCCGGCTGCGGCAGCTCGATTTCGACCTGCGACTCGACGTCCGCGATCTGCTGCCGCGGGTCCAGGCGCCCACGCTGGTGATCGGTTGCGCCCGTGACGCAATGGCCCCGGTGGCGAATTCTCGTGAACTGGCCGCGGCGATCGCGGACGCCTCCTACGCGGAATTGGATTG
>JABFXT010000153.1 GCA_013361595.1 Nocardia sp.
GCTCCGAACCCACGCCCTTGACGATCGGCAGTAGCAGATCGTTGACGCGGGCGGCGGTATCGGCATCCGCGCCGGAGACCGCGGCCGCGACATCGGCGTCCTGGTGGGCGGCGGTGTAGAGGTACACCGCGCGCAGGCCTTCCGCGTACGCCTTCTGGGTGGCCAGGCTGCGGCGTACATCCGGGTGGTGGGTGATGGTGACGCGCGGCGCGCTCTTATCGGTCATCTGGGTCAGGTCGGCGCCCTGGACGCGCTGCTTCGCGTAGTCCAGCGCGTTCAGGTAACCGGTCGACAGGGTGGCGATCGCCTTGGTGCCGACCATCATCCGGGCGTGCTCGATGACCTCGAACATCTGCGCGATGCCCTGGTGGACCTCGCCCACGAGCCAGCCCTGGGCCGGAACGCCGTGGCCGCCGAAGGTGACCTCACAGGTGGCCGAGACCTTCAGGCCCATCTTGTGCTCGACATTGGTGACGAAAACGCCGTTGCGCTCGCCCAGTTCGCCGGTCTCGTGGTCGAAGTGGAACTTCGGGACGAAGAACAGCGACAGACCCTTGGTGCCCGGGCCCGCGCCCTCGGGCCGGGCCAATACCAGGTGCATGATGTTCGGGAACAGGTCGTCGGCATCGGCCGAGGTGATGAAGCGCTTCACGCCCTCGATATGCCAGGACCCGTCCTCCTGCTGGACGGCCTTGGTGCGGCCGGCGCCCACGTCGGAACCGGCGTCGGGCTCGGTGAGCACCATGGTGGCTCCCCAGCCCTGTTCGACGGCGATCTTTGCCCAGTTCTTCTGCTCGTCGGTGGCGTTGTTGTAGAAGATGTTGGCGAAGCCGGGGCCGGCCGCGTACATGAAGGCCGCGGGCTGGGCGCCCAGGACCAGTTCGGCGATGGCCCAGTAGGCGGCGCGCGGGAAGTCGATACCGCCGAGCTCGGGATCGACGGCGTAGGAGTCCCAGCCGCCGTCCTGCAGGGTGCGGTAGCTCTTCTTGAAGGATTCGGGGATGGAGACGGTATGAGTCTCGGGGTCGAAGACCGGGGGATTACGGTCGGCGTCGGCGAAGGATTCGCCCAGCGGGCCCTCGGCCAGGCGACGGACCTCGTTCAGCATCTCCTTGACGGTGTCGGCGTCGAGATCGCCGTACGCGCCGGTTTCCAGGATGCTGCCCAGGCCGAGTACCTCGAAGAGGTTGAACTCCAGGTCGCGGACGTTGCTCTTGTAATGACCCATTGTGATACTCACTCTCCGTTGAGTCGGGTGCGGTCGGTGTGGATACCGTTCCCGCCCGTCGGTTGCCGTCGGGTAGCTGACGTGAAACGTCAGGCTACTCGCGGGTAACTTATCGATTATATTACCGGCGAGTAAGGCAGTCGGCAAAGGGTCGCGCCGCATTGTGATGCGCAGAACAGCCAACGGCCCGTCAGCAACGGTTTTCGGCCGGTCTCGGCCGGGCGGCGGGTAGCCCGGTGCGAAGCCGGCCGGGATAACGAATCGATTCGCGTATGTCCGGGTCGCGACCGGGCGGGCTCGGCTGCGCTCGTTAGGGTGGGGCGTGCGGATCGAGACGAACTCAGGGCCGGCGGAGGCCGAGATCGACTACCCGGATGATCCGGCGTTCCTGCTGGTCTTCACACACGGCGCGGGCGGCGGTGTGGACTCCGCCGACATCATGGCCGTGCGCGACACCGCGTTGGCCGCCGGCGGCGTGGTGGCCCGGGTGCTCCAGCCCTATCGCGTCGCCGGCCGCCGCGCGCCCGGCAAACCCGAACCGCAGGACCGGGCCTGGGTGGAACTGATCGCCGCGCTGCGGTCGCGCATCGGCCCGGAACTGCCGCTGGTGCAGGGTGGCCGGAGCAACGGCGCGCGAGTGGCGTGCCGGACGGCGGCCGAGCTCGGTGCGCGCGGTGTGGTGGCCGTATCGTTCCCGCTGCACCCACCCGGAAAACCGGAGAAGTCCCGCCGCGACGAACTGCTGGCCGCCGGTGCGGCCGAGGTGGTGGTGATCAACGGCGGTAGCGATCCGTTCGGGATCCCGGACGCCGAGGACGCGGCCGAGGTGCGGGTGATACCGGGGCAGCCGCATTCCTTCCGGCGGGGTTTCGACACCATCGCCGAGACCCTCGCCCCGTGGTTCCGGCGCTGGAGTTCGTGAACCGGGACCACCTCCGGACCCGAACCGCATTCGTTTCCCGGCAGTGGTGCCGCGCTATCGCTCCGGCGTGGCTTTCGTCGCCACTACCAGAGCATCGATCGCGTCTCCGCTTTCGGTCGGGCGCAACACCTCGCGCGCCGTATCGACGGCGAGCCCGGAATCGGCACCCAGATCCGCGACCACGTCCTCGGGGGTGAACAGAATCGCCGGATCCTGCGGACCCCCGTACCCGCGGACCGGATTCTCGCTGTGATGGCCGAGTACGAGGAGCATCCCGCCGGGAGCCAGCAGATCGGCCGCCTGCCGCAGCAATCGCCGGCGCTCGGGAGCGGGTAGATGCAGGAACACCAGCAGGATCAGCTCCCACGGGCCGCCGAGATCGAGCGCGGGGTCGGTGAGATCCGCGCACTGCCAGGTGATCCGTTCCCGGATCGACCGGGTCAGCCGGGTCGCCACCGTACGCCCCTTGTCGATACCGACCTGCGAGAAATCGATACCGTGCACGCGCCATCCATGGGTGGCCAGCCAGAGCGCGTTCCGGCCCTCACCGCAGGCCAGATCCAGCGCGCGGGGCAGTTCGGGCACCTCGCCGTCGGGCCCGGGCAGGCGGGGTACGCGCCGCTCCAGTCCGTGCACGAACTCCACCACCGTGTTGTTCGGAGGCGCACCCCACACCAGTTCGCTCTGCACGTAGCGCGCATCCCATTCGGCCGCCTTCATGCGGCAAGTGTATGGAGGCGGCCAGGGGTCGCGGGTTCAGCCCGCGTCGGGGTCGGGCAGCAAGTGCACCGGCGTCGTCTCGCGGATGTGGACCAGTACGTCGAACGCGTCGCGTAGCGATTCCACCTGGAACCGTGCTTCTTCGTCCCGCGCCGGGTCGTACAACCCGCTGATGACCCGGAGCAGAGCCGGTGCCGCCGCCCAGGCGCGGGCCGCGGCGGGGATCTCGTCGCCGAGATCGACGAACCAGGCGGCCGGATCGATGGCGCCGAAAATCGCGTCGACGAGATCGGGACGGGGCGCCGGGGCGTACGCCGTGCCGAGGTCGCCGTGGTGGAAGCCTATCCCCACCGATCGGTAGTCCGCGCCGAAGCGCGCACGCAGCCCGCTGCCTTCGGTGCGCATCCGCTCGGTCGCGGTGGCGCCGACCGCGGGGTCGGCCGCCGCGGTGTGGGCGATCCCGTCCCAGTAGACGATCCGGGCACCGGTGCGCTCGTAGTGGTCGATCAGGGTCTGCGCGGGGGCGGGTCCGCCGCCGCCGAAGCCGCCCCGCCCGGCCACGCTGTGCTCGTGGAAATCGACGATCGAGCGGAGGAGTGCACGGGCGGTGGCGAATTCGGCCGCCGCACCGGGATCTTCCGGCCCGGGTAGCGAATCCACCAGCGTGAGCGCGTCGCGGGCATCTTCGGCAAAGGGGCGACCGGGATGTATTCCCTGGTGCCTTTGAACGTGCTCGTCCATCCGGTGGGCGGTGCGGATCGGCGTCAGATGTGTTTCCAGTTCCGCCAGCCGGGCCGGTGCCCGGCGGCGCACGTAGGCGAGGACCTCGTCGTAGTCGGCCGGTTCGGCCGCGGGGGGCTGGACGCCGATGACGCCGACCGGGTCGTCGGGGTGCGCGAGGTTGTAAGCCCGGATCCATTCGAGGGTTGCCGCCGTCTCGCCGGTGCGCCATGGCCGCCACGCGCCGGCGAGGGCCGCGCGCGGATCACCTCCGGTGCGTACGTACGCGTCGAGCCGCGCACCCGATCGGGCATTGTCCTGGATGGCCAGGGTGCGGAAACCGTGTTCGGTGACCAGTGTCCGGAAGATGCGATCCCGGACGCCGTAGGTCTGCCGGGACGCGCGGGTGGATTCGCCGATGCCCACCACCGTGGCAGTGGCCAGGCGATCGGTCAGTTTCCGCAGATCCGGTCCGGTATCGGTGGCGTCGGTGCCGAGTATGGGCTGCGCCGCGTTGCGCAGCCACTCGTGCACCGCCGCGGTGGTGCCGGTCGAGGTCGAGGTGGTCGTCACGAGGACTCCTGGTATCTGGAGCGGGTGTCGTGGACCAGCCTTTTACCTAAACCAATGTTCAGGTCAAGCTGCGGGTGTAGATCGAACGAAGATTCTCACAACCGGGTGCGCATCAGTACGACGTTGTACTGATTGTGCACGGTGGTGAGGAAGTACAGATCGCTCCCGGTCTGATACGGGAAAATCGAGGGCGCGTAAGCCGTCGGCAATTCACGATTGTCGATCAATACCCGCGGCTCGCTCCACGGCCCGGCGGGAGCCGGTGCGGTTCGCATGACCACCGAGTTGAACGGGTCGGTGGTGAGCGATACGTATTGTCCGAGATAGTCGTTCCACATCACCGACAGTTCCCCGACACCGTGCATGATCGGCCGAGCGGCATTCACATCGCCGAGCTTCCAGCCGCCGCCGTCCCAGTATTCGTAGGCCGCCAGGTTCTGGATGTCCGGTTCCCGTACCCGGGATATATACGCGGCATTGTCCCGACCCGACGCGGTGCCGTAGTTGTATACGTAGCCGCCGTCCTTCAGAAAAGCGTTCATCTGGAAATTGCGGTTTGCGCCCTCGTTCGGGCGCCGAGTGAAGGCGAGGTCGGCCCAGGTTTCGCCGTTATCCGCCGAAGCGGCCAGTCCGGAGTAATTGGTGGTCCATTCTCCGGGGGTGTCCCACGTTTTCACCGACATGAGGCTCATGTACTGCACGCCGCCCACCGAGATACCGGCGGTAGGAATCCGGCTGATCTCCAGCAGCGGGATCTTCGGGCTGGGTATCAGGTCCCTGGCCTGGCCGAACACGTCTCGGACGACGCTGTCGAAGAAGATACCCTCGCGTGGATCCTGGGTATGGCTGCGCACCAGTACATTGCTGCGCCATGCCCACATACTGCCCGCGAGAAGGTTCGGGAAGCCGACTCCGGCCGTATCGCCGAACGCGGTCAGCATTTCGCCCTGCCCGTTGTCCCACATAATGCCCAGGTCGGTCCCGAGCATGTTGTAGTTCTGAGTCCCGTTCGGGCTGGCCATACCGGTCACCTGGAAAACGGCCCGGGTCGCCCCGTGTAACTGGGGGAGTCCGTTGGTGCCGTTCAGTACGGGAATCGGATTGATGGCGTTGGGATTGGCTCCGGCCGGTGCGATGACCGCAACGAGTGCGGCCGATGCGCCCGCCAGCACAGACACAAGTAAGGATCGGGTTCTCTTCAAGTCCGTCGGACCTCCGGGTCATGTCAAAGACGCCGCGGTTCAACTGGGGGCGCCTCGATGGATACACGGAACATTTCGACTGGCTGGCAGAACGCGGACATGTTAGCAGTGGATTCGGCCTGATCAGACGCATTGTCGGCGGTTCTTCCCGGGTGTCATTCCCGGCCCCGGTAGACGCGAGGATCGAGCCGCACGGGTGTCGGATGGAGGCCTCGGTCCACAAGCGACATAGACCGCTACATGGTCTAATCGAAAGTTAACCGCGGATTTCAGCGGGAGACTTCAGCGAGGAAGCGGAGGACGCATGCTGCCAGCCGGAATGGACCCGCGCACACCGGTGCTCGTCGGCGTGGGACAGGTTGTGCACCGATCCGGTGAACCGGGCCTGCCGGGACCTGTCGAGCTCGCGGCCGAATCGCTGCGCCGGGCCGGTGCGGACAGCGGGACCGGGGACGCGCTGCTGCGTTCGGCGGATGTGATCGCTTCGGTATCGCCGGTGAGCCGCCAGTACGCCGACCTGGGGACCTTGGTCGCGGCCGAGTTGGGTGCCTCCCCGAAACGGACGGTGCAATCGGCGCCCTACGGCGGTGATGCCCCGCAACGGCTGCTGAATCTGCTGGCGAGCGATATCGCCGAGGGGCGGGCGGATATCGCGTTGCTCTGCGGTGCGGAATCGGTCGCCTCGTGGAACACCGCCAAACGGGCCGGTACGGATCCGGGCTGGCCGGATCAGGACGAGAACGCTCGGCCCGATCTGATCGTCGGCGCCGACGACGCCCCCAATACCGAGATGGAGACCGCGGCCGGCCTGTGGGGTCCGATCTATGTGTACGCGCTGATGGAATCGGCCATGCGCAATCGGCTCGGACTCGACGAACAGGCCCATCTGGCCCGGATCGGCGGACTGTGGTCGCGGTTCTCCGCGGTGGCGGCGCGCAACCCCTACGCGTGGTTGCCGCGCGAACGCGGCGTGCCCGAGCTGATCACCACCGGAGCCGACAACCGGATGGTCTCCACCCCGTATCCCAAGTTGTTGATGGCGAACCTGACCGTCGACCAGGGCGCTGCTCTGATCCTGTGCAGCGCGGCCGCGGCGGACGCGGCGGGAGTCCCGCGGGATCTCTGGGTCTTCCCGCACGGCGGCGCGACCGCCACCGATACCTGGTTTGTCTCCGAACGCACCGATATGGCCGCTTCACCGGCGATCGCGGCGGCCGGGCGGGCGGCACTGGGCGGTGCGGGAATCGGAATCGACGATATCGCGCATATCGACCTGTACTCGTGTTTCCCGGTGGCCGTACAGGTCGGCGCGGCGGCCCTCGGCCTGTGCATCGACGATCCCGCGCGCCCGCTGACCGTCACCGGCGGTCTGACCTTCGGCGGCGGGCCCGGTAACAACTACAGCACCCACGGCATCGCGGCGATGGCCGAGGTCCTGCGCCGCCACCCCGGCGAGTACGGCCTGACCACCGCGCTGGGCTGGTACATCACCAAACACGGTGTGGGTGTC
>JABFXT010000687.1 GCA_013361595.1 Nocardia sp.
GCGGGCCCGGGACCGGCGAGTACTTGAGGCGGTCGCCAACCAGGCCGTGGGACTCGTCCGGCAACAGCAGCTCGCGGAGGAGGCCAACCAGGCGGCGGCGCTCGCCGAAGCCGACCGGTTGCGCCGCGATCTGCTCTCCGCGGTCAGCCATGATCTGCGAACCCCACTGGCGGGCGTCAAGGCCGCCATCTCCAGTCTGCGTTCCGACGATGTGGAGTTCTCGCCCGAGGACCGCGCGGAACTCATGGCCACCGTGGAGGAGTCGGCGGATCAGCTCACCTCGTTGGTCGGCAATCTCCTCGATTCCTCGCGACTGGCCGCGGGGGTGGTGCGGCCACGGCTGCGGCCGGTCTATCTGGACGAGGTCGTGCACCGGGCCCTGGTCAGCGTCGGGGTCAGTCCCCGCGGCGCCCGGCGCGGCGCCCTGGACCGGGTCACGGTCCGGGTGGGGCCCACGGCCGTCCAGGCCGATCCCGATCTGCTCGAACGCATTCTGGCCAACCTCGTCGACAACGCCCTGCGCTACGGCGCGGAATCCCCGGTGAAGGTGGATGCCACGACCGCCGACGGTCGTGTGGTCGTCCGGGTCGTCGATCACGGCCCGGGACTACCGGGTACCGATCCCGAACGGGTCTTCGACCAGTTCCAGCAGGGCGGCGACCGGGACAACACCAGCGGGTTGGGTCTCGGGCTCTCGGTGGTCCGCGGGTTCGCGGTGGCCATGGGTGGTTCGGTGACCGCCGAGCCCACTCCCGGTGGCGGGCTGACCGTGACCGTCGAGCTGGCGGATACGACCGGTAACGTCGGCGCCGACCCACTGCCTACGGAGGTGCCGTGATGAAGTCCGCGCCGGAGTCCGGGCAGGAGCCGGGCCAGCATCCGACCGTTCTGGTGGTCGACGACGAACCGCAGATCCTGCGCGCCATGCGGATCAATCTGTCGGTGCGCGGCTACGAGGTGGTGACGGCGTCCACCGGGGCCGGCGCATTACGCGCCGCCACCGAACGCCGGCCCGACGCGGTGGTCCTGGATCTGGGCCTGCCCGATATCGACGGCATCGAGGTGCTGGCGGGATTACGTGGCTGGACCCGGGTTCCGGTGATCGTGCTCTCGGCCCGGACCGATTCGGCCGACAAGGTGGACGCGCTGGACGCCGGTGCCGTCGACTCCATCACCAAACCGTTCGGTCTGGACGAGTTCCTGGCCCGGTTGCGCGCGGCGCTGCGGCGCGCGGCCGCGTCGGCCGAAACCGACGAACCGGTGGTGGTCACCGATTCGTTCACCGTCGACCTGTCGGCGAAGAAGGTGATCCGGGGCGGCACCGAGGTACATCTGACCCCCACCGAATGGGGTGTGCTGGAGATGCTGGTGCGCAATCGCGGAAAACTGGTGGGCCGCACCGAACTGCTGCGCGAGGTCTGGGGCCCGGCCTATCAGACCGAAACCCACTATCTGCGGGTGTACATGGCCCAGTTACGGCGCAAACTCGAGGACGACCCGTCCCATCCCCGCCATCTGCTGACCGAACCCGGAATGGGCCACCGGTTCCGGCAGTGACGCCGGCCGGCTACACCTGGTCGGGTTGCCAGGTGGCGACCGCCCACACGGCGACCGCGCACACCACGATCATCAGCGTGGCCCACGCGGGCGCATGCGGTAGCCACAGGAAATTGGCGACCATGGTCGCCGCCGCGATCACGATCGCCGCCACCCGGCCCCACGCGGCCCCGGCGATCAGCGCGACCCCGACCGCCGCCAGCAGAATGCTGTAACTGACGTGCACCCATCCCCAGATCGACGGGGTCAGACGGTAACTGTAGGGCGGCGGGGCCGCCGGGTACGGATCGTCGAGCAGGGCCGAGATGCCCTGGACCACGCCCAGCACCGCGATCACGAGGAACAGCACCCCGACCGCCACGGCGCCGACCGCGGCGACCGACTGCCGTGTAGATGTTGCCGAATGCGCCACCGGATGACCTCCTGTCGCCCCGTTGCCGTCCCGGCCCCGCGGCGCCGCCGCGCCGGGTCCGGGACGCGGCCGCGCGGCTCACGGTGTGACGATGGGGAACTGCGGGTCGGGCGCGTCCAGCAGCCCGATGAAGGTTTCCAGCAGGCTCTTGTCACCGGTGATCGTCACACCGTCGAACCCCTTACCGCTCACCGCTGTCAGCAGTTGTTCCTTGGTGAGTGTCAGGGTGAGATCCGCGGATCCGGTGGCGGGCGCCTCCGGGGTCGGGGCGCGGTGGGTGAGCGCGCCGTTGGACAGCGTGATGCGATGGCGGAGGTTCTCGTCGGTCAGTTCCCAGTCCATGGTGAGATCCACCGCCGCGGCCCGCAGGCCGTCGACCCGGACCGCCAGTGAATCGATGATCATGTCCAGGGTGAGCGCGGTCATCATCTCGGGGCTCGCCGACGCGATCGGAGTCGGGCTCGGGCCCTTGCGCAGCTCCTGCGCACCCGTCAGATAGAAATTGCGCCAGGTGCCGTTCTCGGCGCCGTGCCCGAGCCGGTCGTAGACCTGGGCCAGCGTGTCTCGGGCGGCGTCGTGGCCGGGTTCGGCGAAAACGGCATGGTTGAGCAGGGTCGCCGCGAAGCGGAGGTCACCGGCATCGGCGTATTCGCGGCCCTTCGCGACCAGTGCCTCGATCCCGCCGTAGTCGGCCACGTAACGCTGCGCGAGTTCGACCGGCGGATGCTCCCACAGATGCGCCGGATTGCCGTCGTACCAGCCCATGTACCGCTGATAGATCGCTTTGACATTGTGGCTGGTGGAACCGTAATAGCCGCGGTTGGCCCAGACCCGGTCCAGCGCGGGCGGGAATTCGAATCGTTCCGCGATCTCCGGCCCGGTGTAGCCCTCATTGGTGAGGCGCAGGGTCTGATCGTGCAGGTAGGCATACATATCGCGCTGGTTCGCCAGCCAGGCGGTCCAGTTCTCCCGGCCCCAGGTGGGCCAGTGGTGCGAGGCGAACGCGACATCGGCCTTGTCCCCGAACCGGGCGATGGCCTCGTCGAGATACCGGGCCCAGACCCGCGAATCGCGGACGACCGCGCCACGCAGCGTGAGCACATTGTGCATATTGTGGGTCGCGTTCTCGGCCATACAGAGCGCCCGGCGATCGGGGAACAGGAAGTTCATCTCGGCCGGCGCCTCGGTACCCGGGGTGAGCTGGAAGATCATCCGGACCCCGTCGATCTCCTCCTCCTGGCCCGTATGCGTGATGTCGACAGTGGGCGGGATCAGCGTGATGGTCCCGGTGGAGGTCGTCATCCCCAGCCCGGCACCGATCTGGCCGTCGGGTGCCTTCGGCAGTACCGCCCCGTACATGAAAACGGCCCGGCGGTTCATGGCATTACCGGCGTAGACGTTCTCGCTCACCGCGTGTTCCAGGAATCCGGCGGGCGCCAGGATCGGCACCGGCGGATGGCCGGCCGGTACCGCGGCCCGCGCCCCCGCGAAATGGTCCGCGTGCGAATGGGTGTAGATCATCCCGGTGACCGGCCGGTCACCGCGTTGTGCCCGATACAGCGCCAGACCCGCGGCCGCGGTCTCCACCGATAACAAGGGGTCGATCACGATAACGCCCTCGCGGCCCTCCACCAGCGTCATATTCGAGAGGTCCAGGTTGCGGATCTGGTAGATACCCTCGGTCACCTCGAACAGTCCCTGCTTGGTACAGAGCTGGCCCTGCCGCCACAGACTGGGATTCGCGGTGGCCGGGCAGTCACCGTCGAGGAACTCGTAGGCACCGATGTCGTAGACCACCCGGCCGTCCGGGGCCGTCACGACCGGCGGATCGAGCTCGGCCATGAAACCGCGTGTCGCATTGCCGAAATCGGCGGTGTCGTCGAAGTCCAGGTGCACGGTCATCGTTACCTCGCGATCTGTCGGCCCGGCTCTCGGTCCCCGGTGCGGGCGATCTGCTCACCACTCCGCTCGGCCGACTCCGCGCGCATGCAGGCCGCGGTGTCGGCACACCGGCATCGTCCAACCTAGGTACGGCATCCCCCGCGGGTATCACCTGTGCCGGGTGAACCCTGTCCGTTCGTGCTGCCCGCCGCGCGTGGACACGGCACCGCACGGCTCATCCCCAGCGGGTGATGCCCGGGACCTCCCGGCGCCGGAGACTGCACAGTATCCACACCACTGCGACCTCCCGGAGGACCGCGATGACCGAACGCGCACCCAAGCCGTCACTGCTGTCCCGGATCACGGTGAACCAGTGGCTGGCGCTCGCTCTGACCGTCGTCGCGGTGATCTTCATCGTCGAGAACCGCGACCACGTGGAGATCCATTTCCTCCCGGTCACAGTGAGTTCGCCGATGTGGCTGATCCTGCTGATCATGTTCCTGATCGGCCTGGTGGCCGGTCTGCTGATCAGGCGGCGCGGCCGGCACTGAACCGCTGGGGCCGGGCCACGTGTTCGGGCCGTCGTGGTGCCGGACGGGCAGCCCGGCTCACCGCTCGCTTTCCCGCGGGTGCTGTCCCGTCTCCTCGCCCAGTGCCGCCGCGACGGTCGGATACACCGGGATGCGCTGGGTGCCCGGTTCCGCCGCCTCGAGTTCGTCGCCGAACTGGCCGATGGAACGCGCGATCCGGAAGTCCACCCGGCGCCGCGCGAGAGTACCGCGCAGCTCGATCAGCATCGTCGCGGCGGTCACGTCGATGATCGGTGAGGTCTCGGCATCCAGCACCACCAACCGGGTGCGTTCGGTGCACAGTTCCTGGATCCGGCGACGGACGGTATCGGCGTTGGCGAAGTACAGTCCCGATTCCACCCGCACCACCAGCGCATCCGGTCGCGGGCTGAGATCGGGATGCCGGGCCAGGTCCAGCCACAGCGGGCCGCGCGGGGCGAGGGCCGCGATATGGGGCTGCGAGGTGCGATAGACCAACAGCACCATGGCGATGCCGATCCCGATGAGCAGACCGGGCAGCGTACCGAAGAACAGGACGCCCAGCAGGGCGGCCACCGCGGCGATGAAATCGGCCCGGGCGGCTGTGCCGTAGATTCCGCCCAGCCACTGCGACCACACCCCGTACAGCCGGCGCAGCGCCGCGATATCCACCAGTTCGATCACCGCGGCGATCACCACGGCGGCCAGGGTCGCCTCGGGCAGCTGTTCGAACAGGCCGGTGAGGAAAAGTAGGGTGAGCACGGTCAGCACGGCCACCACCAGACCGCTGACCTGTGTTTTCGCTCCGGCCGATCCGTTCACCGCGGTTTTCGACAGACTTCCGTTCACCACCATCCCGGAGAAGAACCCGGCGCCGAGATTCGCGGCGCCCAGGCCGAGGAGTTCCCGGTTCGGGTCCACCTCGTATCCGGCTCTGGCCGCATAGGTTTTGGCGGCACCCAGTCCCTCGGCGAATCCGATGAGCAGCACCCCCACCGCGGGTCCGAGCAGGTCGAGGTAGTCGCCGAGCGCGACGCCGCCGGGCAGACCCGGCACGGGCATACCGGATTCGATGGGGCCGACGATCTCGACGCCCTTGTCGTCCAGGCCGAGAACTGCCACCGCCAGAATCCCGGCGAGCACGGCCAGCAGCGAACCGGGCACCAGCGGCAGCCACCGTTTCACCGCCAGCACGAGTGCGAGACTCAGCCCACCGACCAGCAGGGTGCGCCAATCGATATCACCGAGGTGGGTCAGCACACCCCAGGCCTGATCGAAGAAATCACCGTCGTGCTTCCCGATACCCAGGAGCTTGGGCACCTGGCCGATGATGATCACCAGTGCCAGACCGATGATGAATCCCTTCAGCACCGGCTCGGAGATGAACGACGCCACGAACCCGAGTCGCAGCAGTCCGGCCAGTAATCCGATCACGCCGGTCGCGATGGCCAGTGCGGTGGTGAGCGCGAGATACCGGCCGGCGTCCGCCCCCGCCAACGGCGTGACGAGCGCGGCCGACAGCGCCGCCGTGGCGGACATGGGCCCGACCACGAGATGCCGGGAACTGCCCGCCAGCGCGTAGAGGACCAGCGAGGGAACCGCGGCACACAGACCCACCACGGGCGCCACCCCGGCGATGGTCGCGTACGCCAGCGCCTCCGGTACCAGTACCGCCCAGACCGTGAGTCCCGCGATCACATCCGGCCGGAGCCAGGTCCGCCGATAGCCGTGCAGGGAGGGGAACACCGCACCCCACAGTGCCCCGGCCACGCCGGCCGCCGTGGTGTCCGAATCCGCTGCACTGCGGCCGGTCACAGGCCACCGATCCCTTTGCCGAGCACCACCGCGCCCATCACCGACAGCACGATGGCCATCACTACGTGGTTGTTCGCCTCCAGCCAGGCCCGGGCCCGGTCGAGGGTGCCGCGCAACCGGTCGGCCGCGACGGCGTAACCGACGACCACACCCAGCACACTGGCCGCGGCGAGCACGGTGAACACGACCACCGCCACCACCTGCGCGCCGACCCGCAGCCCGCTCGCGCCCACCGTCACTCCCGCCGACGCGCACAACAGCAGATTCTTCGGGTTCACCGCCGCCAGCGCCGCTCCCAGCAACAGCGCCTTACCCGCGGTGAGCCGATCGATCCCCCGCATCCACCCCGGTTCGGCGGTATCGGAACGATGCCCCCACTGGGCGACGGCAACCGCCAGCAACAGCAGCCCCAACCCGATCTTCATCCACGCCACCGCGGCGCTGGGTTCGGAGTCGGTGGACAGTCCGATCACGGCGGCGAGCAGCGTGAACACCACTGTCGCGAGCACGATGCCGGCGGTCCAGCCGGCGG
Organism: Nocardia sp.; assembly: GCA_013361595.1. Lineage (GTDB taxonomy): Bacteria > Actinomycetota > Actinomycetes > Mycobacteriales > Mycobacteriaceae > Nocardia. Next base: position 6,746 of record JABFXT010000687.1, read on the forward strand.
CGAAACCACCCGCGGCCGCCGACGCGTTCTTCGACAGGATCATCAGAATGGCCGCCACCAGCGGGATCGGTGAGATCGAGACCCCGACCGCCAAGGGAAGCAGATCACCGATCACTGTGCCCAGTT
>JABFXT010000139.1 GCA_013361595.1 Nocardia sp.
CCGCGCCACCGGTGGCCCCGGCGATCGCCGCGATGTGCTCCGCGTCGTCGGGGCCCGGGTCTACCACCACGCAATCCGTGCGATCGGGTGACCGCAGGATCCAGGTGTTCGTACCGTCCAGGGTCATCGGTCCCGGATTGTTCGCGAGCAGTACCGACGCCGACGGCGTCACCGCGCGGAGTTGCCCATAGGCCGGATGGGTGAGTGTCACCACGACACCTCCAATTCGAAAGTCGCCCCTTCGAATCTATGGGTTCCGCCGCGGGTGTGCCGAACCGGGACCGTCGAGCTCGCTCAGCGGACCTCGGCGATCAGTTCGACCTCCACCGGAGTGTTCTTCGGCAGTTCGAAGACACCGACCGCCGAGCGGGCGTGCGCGCCCGCCGTGCCGAACACCTCGCCGAGGAACTCCGACGCACCGTTGATCACCAGCGGCTGATCGGTGAAACCCGGCGCCGAAGCGACGAACCCGACCACCTTCACGATCCGCACGACCTCGTCCAGGCCGACCAGATCGTGTACGGCTGCCAGCGCGTTCACCGCGCACCAGCGGGCCGCGGTCACCGCTTCGTCGAGCGACACCTCGGCGCCGACCTTGCCGACCGCCGACAGTTCACCTGCCACGAATGGCAGCTGCCCGGAGGTGTAGACGTAGTTGCCGGTGCGCAGTGCGGGCACGTACGCGGCCACCGGCGCGACCACCGGTGGGACGGTCAGGCCGAGCCGGTCGAGATTGGCCTGCCAGTCGGTCGCCGGACGATTCGCTTCGGATTCCGCCATGGCGCTTACTGCTTCGGCCGCTTGAGGTAGGCGACATGCTGTTCGCCGGTCGGGCCGGGCAGCACGGTCACCAGTTCCCAGCCGTCGGCGCCCCACTGATCCAAAATCTGTTTGGTCGCATGGGTCAGCAGCGGTACGGTCGCGTATTCCCACAGGGTCACATCGCTCATGCGCACGGAGCCTACTTGGTACGACATCGGTGACCCACGGCGCGATCGCCGGTCCGGCGATAGGGAGACCGTCCCGGTGTCTGGTACACCACATCCACACAAACCGGAGTATGCGGGCATCCGCCCGATACGAGTTATAGGCTCGCGACCGTGGCAGAACCAACGACGATGTCGGAATCGGCCGAACCGGGCCTGAAGACGGGGTGGCCCGACAGCGCGACGAAAGCCCGCCTGCACTACGTATCCGGTAAGGGCGGCACCGGTAAATCCACGGTGTCCGCGGCCCTGGCACTGGCGCTGGCCGCCGGCGGACGGCGAGTGCTGTTGGTCGAGGTGGAGAACCGGCAATCGATCGCCCAGTTGTTCGACCTGCCACCGTTGCCGCCCACCGAGACGAAGATCGCCACCGCCGACGGTGGCGGCGAAGTGGTGGCCCTGGCCCTCGATATCGAGCATGCGTTCCTCGAATACCTCGATATGTTCTACAACCTCGGCTTCGCCGGCCGCGCGATGCGCCGGATGGGCGCCATCGATTTCGTCACCACCATCGCGCCGGGCCTGCGGGATGTCATCCTGACCGGCAAGATCAAGGAGTGCGTGGTCCGGACCGGTAACTCGGGCCGCCCCGTCTATGACGAGGTCGTCGTCGACGCCCCGCCGACCGGCCGGATCGCCAGTTTCCTCGACGTCACCCAGGCGATGGCCGAGCTGGCCAAGGGCGGCCCGATCGCCGCGCAGGCCGAGGGCGTTTCCGCCCTGCTGCATTCGGATCAGACGGTGATCCACCTGGTGACGCTGCTCGAGGCCTTGCCGGTACAGGAGACCATGGACGCGATCACCGAACTGCGGGGCAACGATCTGCGGATCGGCAGCGTGATCGTCAATCGCGCCGTGCACAGCCCGCTCAGCGCCGAGGCCCGTACCGCCGCGACCACCGGTGAACTGGACGCCGACGCCGTCCGGGCCGGTCTGGAATCCGCCGGAATCACCCTGTCCGCCGCCGATTTCACGGGCCTGCTCACCGAGACCGTCGAGCATTCGGCCACGCTGGGCGCCCAGGACGTCAGCGCGGCCGAATTGCTGGATCTGGAGGTTGCCCGGCTGCTGTTGCCCGCCCTCCCCAACGGTATGGACCTGGGCGGCCTGTACGAACTGGCGGCCCATCTGAACGAGCAGGGAGTCCGATGAGCACCCGACCGGCCGGCCCGGCACCACTCGATATCGCCGCCATTCTCGCCGACCGGGAGGCCCGGGTCGTGGTGTGCTGCGGTTCCGGCGGCGTCGGTAAGACCACCACCGCGGCGGCCATTGCCCTGCTCGCGGCCGAGCAGGGACGCAAGGTCGTCGTCCTCACCATCGACCCGGCCCGGCGACTGGCCCAGTCGCTCGGCGTCGCGGATCTGGACAACAGTCCACAGCGGGTGGAACTGGGGCCCGAGGCCAAGGGCGAGTTGCACGCCATGATGTTGAACATGCGCCGCACCTTCGACGAAATGGTGCTGGAACACACCACCCCGGACAAGGCCGAGCAGATCTTCGCCAACCCGTTCTATCAGGCGGTGGCCTCCTCGTTCGGTGGCACTCAGGAATATATGGCGATGGAGAAGCTGGGGCAGCTCGCAGGACACCGCGAATGGGATCTCATCGTCGTGGACACCCCGCCCTCGCGTAACGCCCTGGATTTCCTGGACGCCCCCAAACGGCTGGGCAACTTCCTGGACGGCCGCATGATCCGGGTCATCATGGCACCCGGACGGGGGGTCGGACGGTTCGTCACGGGCGCGATGAGCCTGGCGTTACGCGGGGTGTCGACGATCGTCGGCGGTCAGATGCTCAAGGACGCCTCGAATTTCCTGCAGTCACTGGAATCGTTGTTCGGTGGTTTCCAGGAGCGCGCGAATCGCACATTCGCCATGCTCGCCAAACCCGGCACCCATTTCCTGGTGGTCGCCGCCCCGGAACCCGACGCCCTGCGTGAGGCATCGTTCTTCGTGGACCGGTTGTCGACCGAGAAGATGCCGTTGGCCGGACTGGTGCTCAACCGGACGCATCCGGTGCTGTGCGCACTGCCGTCGGACCACGCGCTCACCGCCGCCGACCGTCTCGATGATTCGGATCCGCTATCGGCGGGCGTGCTGCGGGTGCATGCTCAGCGAGTCGCTACCGCGCGCCGGGAACAGCATCTACTGCATCGCTTCACCGGTGCGCATCCGCGGGTGCCGATCGTCTCGGTGACGGCGCTGCCGTTCGATGTCACCGACCTGGCCGCCCTGCGCGCGGTGGGGACGCAACTGGCCGGTGCGCAGACCGCCGCGCAGGCTTGACCGGCTCCCGGATCCGGTCCGGCAATTGCTCGATCGGGCCCGCACAGGCAAACCGCCGGGCACTCGAAACTCGAGTGCCCGGCGGTTGGTCGTCCAATAGGGAATTCGTTTACATAGCCACCTGATGATGGCGCTGAGCGTGGAAGAAATCCGACCAAGAGGTCACCTCGGGATGCTGCTTGAGCAGCGCACGCCGCTGTCGTTCGGTCATCCCGCCCCACACACCGAACTCGACCCTGTTGTCGAGTGCGTCGGCCCCGCACTCCATCAGGACCGGGCAGTGCCGACAGATCGTCGCCGCTTTGCGCTGGGCGGCGCCGCGGACGAACAGTTGGTCGGGATCCACTTCCTTGCATCGGGCCTGGGCCACCCAGGCGATCCTTGCTTCGGCTTCCTCTACGTCCAATCGAGCGACGGGGGTTGTCATGTGCATTTGGTGTGCCCCTTTGCCAGTCCGAACACCGGGTCACGGCGCTCCGGAATCGCGTGCCACTCCGCAGCAACCCGAGCCCCGCTGCGAAGTGCACCACATTCCACATTGAGTGTTAGCTCTATCACACTGAGCTCTCAATCTAGGTAAAGGTATGCCGATTGCGCAAGACCGAGTACTGACTTTTTGGTACGTCCGTGCCTGCGCGTCGTCGCCCGGCAGCCGCCCGCCTGCCCGTATACGCACGTCAGGCACCTTCCGCGATAAACCCCGCTCAATCCACTGATCAGCGAAGACAACACCCCGCATCCACACCTCACGAGCCCGGAACCGTGACCCTCTACGCTGGTGCTGTGCCGATCACACGTGCGCTCCTGAAGCTGGCGGGCAGCTGTGTACTCGCCTCCGTGCTCGTAGCCGGATTGTTGTTCCCGGTCGCCGGAGGTTTCGGATTCGTCTCGAACCGCGCCGCCGACGCCGTCGACAACGTGTCCGCGGAACTGGTCGAGGGAACCGTCCCCGCCGTATCCACCATGGTGGACGCGGCCGGTAATCCCATCGCCTGGCTGTACGAGCAGCGCCGGTTCGAAGTACCCAGCGACCGGATCTCCAACGATATGAAGCTGGCCATCGTCTCCATCGAGGACAAGCGCTTCGCCGATCACCACGGCGTGGACTGGCAGGGCACCATTCGCGCCTTCCTCACCAACACCAGCAGCGGTGAGGTCCAGCAGGGCGCCTCGACCCTGGACCAGCAGTACGTGAAGAACTTCAATCTGCTGGTGGTCGCCAAGACCGACGCCGAACGCCGCGCCGCCATCGAAACCACCCCGGCGCGCAAGATCCGCGAGATCCGGATGGCGCTGACCCTGGACAAGGAACTCACCAAGGACGAGGTCCTCACGAGGTATCTGAACCTGGTCCCGTTCGGTAACTCCTCCTACGGCATCCAGGACGCCGCCCAGACCTACTTCGGTATCGACGCCAAGGACCTGAACATCGCCCAGTCGGCGATGCTGGCCGGAATGGTGCAGTCCAGCTCCAAGCTGAATCCCTATACCAACCCCGAGGGCGTCACCGACCGCCGGAATACCGTGCTGGACACCCTGATCCAGAACATCCCCAGCCGGGCCGCGGAGTTCCACGCCGCGAAATCTCAGCCGCTGGGCGTCCTGCCCGAGCCGAAGGGCCTGCCCCGGGGCTGCATCGCCGCCGGTGACCGCGGATTCTTCTGCGATTACGCCCTGTCGTACCTGGCCAATGCCGGGCTCAGCAAAGAACAGATCGAAAAGGGCGGCTATCTGATCCGCACCACGCTGGATCCCGCCGTCCAGGATTCGGTGAAGCGGTCGGTCAACGCGAACGCCGACCCCCATCTCGAGAACATCGCCTCGCTCATGTCGCTGATCGGCCCGGGCAAGGACAAACATCCGCTGCTGGCGATGGCGAGCAGTCGTACCTACGGCCTGAACCGGGACGCGCACGAAACCCTGCTCGGCCAGCCCTACTCGATGGTCGGTGACGGCGCGGGCTCGGTGTTCAAACTCTTCACCACCGCCGCCGCGATGGAGAAGGGCATGGGCACCAACGCCCAGCTGGATGTGCCGTCACGCTTCGATGCCCGGGGTATGGGTAACGGTGGCGCCCCCGGTTGCCCGCCCGCCACCTACTGTGTCGAGAACGCCGGCAACTACCGGTCGCCCATGTCGGTGACCGAGGCACTGGCCACTTCGCCGAACACGGCCTTCGTGAAACTCATCCAGGCCGTCGGCGTGACCCCGACCGTGGATATGGCCGTCCGCCTCGGCCTGCGCTCCTACACCGATCCCGGCACGTCCGGTCACGACGACAACCAGAGCCTCGCCGATATGATCAAGGGCCAGAATCTCGGCTCGTTCACCCTGGGCCCGCTCGCGGTGAATCCGCTGGAACTGTCCAATGTGGCCGCGACTCTCGCCTCCGGCGGAACCTGGTGCCCGCCCTCCCCGATCGCCGAAGTGATCGACCGCTACGGCAAACCGGTTCCGCTCACCGAACAGGCCTGCGAGCAGGTCGTCGAACCGGGTCTCGCCAACACCCTGGCCAATGCCATGGGCAAGGACTCGGCCGGCGGCGGTACGGCGTCGGCGGCCGCCGGATCGGCCGGATGGAACATGCCGGTATCCGCCAAAACGGGTACCACCGAAAGCCACCGGTCCTCGGCCTTCCTGGGCTTCACCAATTCCCTCGCCGGCTCGGTCTACGTCTACGGCGACAGCCCGACCCCCGGTGAGATCTGCTCCTTCCCCCTGCGCAACTGCCCGGCCAGCGATGCCAACGGCCTGTTCGGCGGTAACGAGCCCGCCCGGACGTGGTTCGGCGCCGTCAAGGGGGTGGTGGCGAACTTCCCGCCCCCGGCCCTGCCGCCGATAGACGAGAAATATGTCCGTGGCGCCGAGAACGCACAGGTTCCCGATGTCGTCGGGATGACCGCGGGCGAGGCGACCGGAGCGCTCACCGGCGCCGGTTTCAAGGTCACCTCGGTGACCTCGACCGGCTCGGCACCCAAGGGCACGGTCACGGGGTCGACCCCGAACGGGTCGGCGATTCCCGGATCGCAGGTGACGATCTATATCAGCGACGGCACGGTCCGTGAACCACCGCCGCCGGGCAGGCCGGCCGCGACCACCCCGAACGCTCCCGGGTTGCCGCTGCCGCCGTTCCTGCCGCCGATCCCGATCCCGGTACCCATCCCCCGCTGACCCGGCCGGTGTGGGCGCGGCCGGGACCGGGATCCGGTCCTACAGCCGCGCCTTCACCGCCGCCGAGATCCGCGATCCATCGGCCTTACCGGCGGCCAGTTCGGACGCCACCTTCATGACCTGCCCCATCTGCCGCATCCCGGGCCGTTCGCCGAGTTGCTCCGCGACCTGGGCGATCGCGGTATCGGCGAGGTCGGCGACCTCGGCTTCGGTCAACTGGGTGGGCAGGTACTCATCGATGATCCGGCCCTCGGCGTGCTCATTGGCCGCCAGCTCACCGCGGCCCGCCTGGGTGTAGATCTCCGCGGACTCGTTCCGTTTCTTCGATTCCTTGGCGAGCACTGCCACGATCTCGGCGTCGGACAGTTCGCGGGCTTCCTTCCCGGCGACCTCGGCCGTCTGGACGGCGGCCAGCATCATTCGC
>JABFXT010000400.1 GCA_013361595.1 Nocardia sp.
TACTGCAATGCCTTCATAGCGCCTGTCCTCTCCGAGCCGAGCGACTGGGTGCGTACTGGTGGAACGGTAGCGAACGCGCATGTACAACGGTTGCCGACCAGGCTAGTCCGGTGACGACCCGGGCGGTGGCATCCGCGATCGGCCGACCGGCGGCCATCGCGACCGAATCGCCTGCGTACGAGCCTTTCGGCCGAGCCGTTCCGGTGCCCGGCGGATCGTTGGCTACCGCGTGTCCGGACCGTCTCGTCCGCCGTACGGATGCCGCCGGCGCCGGCCGGAGGTGTCCGATCGACCCTTCTCGGCGGTGGGACCCGGATTAGGATTTCCAGGGTCATGGTCGAGATGCCGGAGATCCTCATGCCGGATCAGAATGCGCCCGGCTACCCGGAAGAGTTCAAGTTCTCGCCGCTGGTCGAGAACTACTACCGGGGGCTGCCGCGGGCGCTTCGCGGATATTGGGACGCCTTCGGTTCGGGAGAGGTGGCCGACCTCCCGTTGAAACCGGCTACCCGAAATGTGGAGGGGGCCGGGCAAGCTCGGATCCCGAACTATGCGGCGGTGGCGGCGCAGCTGGAGCGTCGGTTCCAGGACCTGCAGGAAATGGACAGGCAGATGGCCGATCGGGTCCGCCGATCCGTGGCCGCGACCCGCACCGGGCGGGAACGGGTCGAAGCCGCGATCCAGCGGATCAACGCGGACGCGGGGACGGTCCCGGTCGGGAAGAGCAAAGGCGACCATATCCTCGACTACGCACCCGCCGGGCTCGATCGCGCCGACCGGGCGGTGGTGGATACGACACGAGCCCATGGGGATCAGGCCCGACTGTTGGGTGAATTCGTCCGTCGCCTCGTCGAAACGACACCACCGCCCGGATCGGTCTCGGCGATACCTCCGCTCTTCGCCCCGGATTCGGCGCCCGCCCGGGGTCGGCGCCCGTCCCGGTACCCGGCGCCGCAGGAGACCGGTCCCCGATCCGGGCGAACGACGCCGCCCCGGGCGAGGAACCGGCTCATCGGGACAATCGCGACACGGCCACGGCGCACCCCGGCGATTCGGGTGCCGCAGCCACGACCGCACCCGCTCCGAACGCTACGACGGATATGCGTCGATCGACTGCGGAGGATCCGAGCCCGGCGACTCGGAACTTCCTGCCGGGCAGAGCATCCGATACGACGGGACAGTCGGACCGTGCTCCGGCGACAGCAGCGGAGGAACCCATATCCGCCGGACCGGGAGCGTCTCTCGGTGGCCGACCGGTCCTACCGTCCGCGCTTGCTACGACGGGTGCCTCGACACCCTGGTCGTCCAGGACCGGTGTCGCACCGGGTTCCGGTCGGTCCTCTGCCGTGTTCTCCGGGAAACGGACCGGCGCCGGCGAAATGGCGCGGCAACACGCGCCGTCGCCAGACGATGCCCGGGTGATCTATGTGTTTCCCGACGGTCGGACCCAGGAGGTCTCACCGGTCGTCGCGCAGGTACTCGACACGGCATTCGGTCGGAGAGCGAACACCGATACCCGGCCCGCATCCAGCGGCTCATCGAAGGCCGTCCCGGCCGAAGGCCCGAGCGATGTCCGGCACGAGACCGATCCGGTAAGCACCGGCGATCTCGCGATATGGGCTCGGGGCAGTGCGGTGGTGGTGGCCTTCGGCGTCGGAGACAACCGCTCGTACGAAGTGATCGTCGACGGCCGCCTCCGGCCGTTCTCCGTTCGAATGGGTGCGGGATCCGGCGAATTCGGAGATCGGCAGCGTCCGGCGAGCACCTCCGGCGCGGGCGACGAGGTCGACGGTGAGGTGTCCGCACGGATTCAGGCGCCCCGGGCAACCGGTACCGCCCCGGCCACCGACGCCGTGGCCGCTGAGAAGCCGGAGGAAAAAGGAGCAGTCGTCAACGGCTGAGACACCTACACTTCGCCCCCGAGTACCGACCGAAATCGCCACGCCTGCGCTGAATCGGTGCGATGCCTATCGCTTCCCGCGTGGTTCAGGCGTCGCCTCGCCCGATGCTCGTGGTGGGAAGCGTCCCGGTAAGGGATGCGATTTCTGTGCCTATCAGCGGAAGTTCTGTGAATCCGCCGGCCAGAGTTGCCGACGTGGCCGTGATCCCAGCTCGCTCGCCGCGGGTGAGATTGCTCAATTGCTCCCCGACGGTCCGTCCGGCTTTCCCTTCCGCGAGCAGCGCCTCACCGGCTTTTCTTCCGAACGAGGCACCCAATCCGCCGCCGGCCGCGCCGATCGCCATATCCGCGACAAGGTTCCAGCCGCTGTGATCGTTCATCAGGCCGTGGACGGCACCGCCGATGAGCCCCCCGGCGGCACCGTAGAGCGGGTTCTTGAAGAGGCCACCCACGGCCGGGAGCGCGAAGCCCGCCACGGCCCCCAGGGTCGAGTTGTCGATGTCGATCAACCTCGCGTCTCTATTCGGATCCGGTCCGACCCGAGCCGATTGTGGAACCCCCATTATTGTCTGCCGGACTATCGGCCGGCGAACTCGATCCGGAGCGAAGACGACACCGGCGCATCCACGTCGAGATTCCAGCCGCTGAGATCGCTCTGCATGCCGAAGATGCCACCGCCCACAACTTCCAGAAGAGGGGGTTACGGCGCGCCCGGGTCAGCGCGCGCCCGGTGGGCGGATACCGGTATACCAGTCGAGCAGAGCGGGATCGTCGACGGCGCTGCGTTCGACCACGTGTGCCGGGTCGGCCCCCTGGAACAGGCGTTTGATCGGGACCTCGAGCTTTTTACCGGTACGGGTGTGCGGAATCGCGGGCGCGAGGAGGATCTCGTCGGGCACATGGCGTGGCGAGACCTCGGTGCGGATGACTTCCTTGATCCGGTCGCGTAACCCGTCGGTGAGCTCGGAGCCCGGGGCCAGTACCACGAACAGCGGCATCCAGTAGCCGCCGTCGGGCTGTTCGGCGCCGATGACCAGAGCCTCGGCTACCTCGGGCAACCGCTCGACCGCCTGATAGATATCGGCGCTGCCCATCCGGATGCCGTGCCGGTTGAGCGTGGAATCGGAACGGCCGTGCACCACGACGCTGCCGCGTCCGGTGAGCGTGATCCAGTCGCCGTGGCGCCATACGCCGGGGTAGCTGTCGAAGTAGGCATCGTGATAGCGGGCGCCGTCCGGGTCGCGCCAGAAATGGATCGGCATCGACGGCATCGGCGCGGTGACCACCAGTTCCCCGACTTCGCCGCGTACCGACTGCCCGACCTCGTCGTAGGCGTCGAGCGCGACCCCCAGGTAGGGCGCCGACAGTTCACCAGGCCAGACCGGCACGGTCCGGACCCCGCCGGCGAACGCCGAGACGATATCGGTTCCGCCGCTGATGGAGGCCACGGGTATATCACCGGCGTTGTCGCGCAGCCACAGCGCCGAGGTCGCGGGCAACGAGGAACCGGTGATCCCGATGAGCCGCAGTGCCGAGAGATCGTGCTCGGTACGCGGCACCGCCCCCGCTTTCATACAGCCGAGGACATAGCCGGGGCTGGTCCCCAGGACGGTCGCGCGGGTGCGGGCGGTGATCTCCCAGAGCGAATCCGGGCGGGGATGGGCCGGGCTCCCGTCGTAACAGACGATGGTCGCCCCGGCGAGCAGGCCCGCGACCTGGAAATTCCACATCATCCAGCTCGGGCTGGTGTACCAGAGGAAGGTGTCCTCGGGCCCGATATCCGATTGCAGGGCAATGGCTTTGAGATGTTCCAGCAGCACGCCGCCGTGCCCGTGCACGATCCCCTTGGGCAGGCCGGTGGTACCGGAGGAGAAAACGATCCAGAGTGGGTGCGCGAAATCGACGGTCTCGATCTCCGGGAACGGATCACCGCCGGCCGGGTCGGACGCGACCGACCACGGTGTGCTGTCCGGGATCTCCACGCCCAGGCGCGATACGACGACGGTGGCACGTACGGTATCCAGCCCGGCCCGCAACACGGCGATATCGGCGCTCTTGTCGTGGGTTTTCCCGCCGTAGCGATAGCCGTCGGCGGTGACCAGGACGACCGGCTCCAACTGCCCCAGCCGGTCCAGCGCCGCCTTGGCCGAGTAGTCCTGGCCGCAGGCACTCCAGACCGCGCCGACCGCCGCGGCCCCCAGAAACGCCACCACGGTTTCGGTGATATCGGGCAGATAGCCGATCACCCGGTCACCGGGCGCCACCCCGAGTCCACGCAGCGTCCGGGCGAACGCGGCCACCCGGGCCAGCAATTCGGCCCACGAGGTCGCCACGATATCCGGGCTGTCCTCGGTGACCTGCAGAATCGCCGGTCGGTCGGTCCGGGCCTGCGCGACCACCCGGTCCACGTAGTTCAACGTGGTACCGGGGAACCAGCGCGCCCCCGGCATCTCGGGACAGGGCAGCACCTCACCGGCGACGGGCCCGAGTTCGAAGTATTCCCACACGGCCAGCCAGAACTCGCTCAGGTTGTCCACCGACCATTGCCAGAGTGCCTGGTAGTCGGGTAGTTCGGCGCCGGAGCGCGCGGCCGCGAAACGGGCGAAATCGGTGACCCGGGCGTCGGCGATATCCCGTTCGGTCGGTACCCACTGTGGTTCCACCGGGGTAACCCTTTCCTCTGCTGTGTTCGTTCGGCGCCGCCCACGGGGGCGGAGTGCTGTCCTGTTGCCGAAGAGCTATCCGGGCAGGACACGAGATCGTGTGCCCATGTTCATCGATCGCTGTGGCAGTCGCATCCGATTCTCCCGCCTTCGGCGTCCTTCGTGGGCTCGAACGTTCCCCCGGGATACCGCCGACGTCGTCTCAGCGGGTGGTCTGTTCGTCGCTCCGCGCCCGCAGGCAGATCTGTTCGGCGTGGCGCAGCAGCGGCGCGTCCACCATCCGGCCCTCGTAGGTGAAGACCCCGCGATGGTTCGGTGCGGCAGCGAGTACGCCCCGGGCCCAGTCGATCTCGTCCTGTGCGGGCGCGTAGGCGGCCCGGATGACCGGGAGCTGCGAAGGGTGGATGGCGACCTTGATCTCGAACCCCACCGCCACCGCGTCTTCGGCCTCGGCCCGCAGTCCGTCCAGGTCACCGATGTTCAGATACACCATGTCCAGAGCCAGCCGCCCGTGCGCTTTGGCGGCGAGCAGACCGGTGCTGCGCAGATGCAGCGCCACATCGCGATAGCCGCCGTCGGCCCGGCGGGTGCCGGTACCGCCCATCGCGGCGATCAGGTCCTCGACCCCGCACATCACGCCGCGGGTATTGGCGGCCGAGGCGATCTGCTGGATCTCCAATGCGCCCAGGGGCGATTCGATCAGTGCGAACACCTGGTACCCGGACAGCCTCGTCACCTGGTGGATCGATTCGGTTTTGGGCAGCATGACCAGCCGGTAGTCGGTGTGGCGCAATGCTTCCAGGTCCAGTTCGTGTTCCGGGGTTCCGGACGGATTGACCCGGACCACCGTGGTCGAGGGGTCGAGGGGAGTCGCCATGAGGGCGGTGCGGGCCGCGGGTTAATCGGCCGGGGCCACGCCGTCCTCGAGGTCGAGGATCACTACATCGGCGGCATCGGCGGCCTTGTGGTAGCGCTCGGGGCGGTCGGCGGGGCAGAACAGCCACGCCGGTCCGGGCGACTGCCAGCCGGTGTCCGGGATCGGCTGATCGGTCACTTCTGGTACCTCCTCGCGGTGCGTGCGCCGGTCGGCGGCCTCACCCCTGTTCCCCTGCCGGGCGCAGGCGGATCAGCGCGTTGCGGACAGCCACCCCGACCACTGTGCCGTGCTGGTTGCGGGCGACGTGCCGGAAGGTGACCACCCCTTGACCGGGCCGGCTCTTCGATTCCCGCTTGTCGAGCACCACCGTCTCGGTGTACACGGTGTCGCCGTGGAAGAGCGGTGCCGGGAACTTCACCTCGTCGAAGCCCAGATTCGCGACCGTGGTGCCCTGGGTCAGATGCGCGACGGCCTGACCGATCATGGTGCCCAGGGTGAACAGCGAATTCACCAGTCGCTCGTGGAACGGCTCCTGGGCGTCGCTGAAGGCTTTGTCAATGTGCAGGCCCTGGGTGTTCATGGTCAGCGTACTGAACAGCACATTGTCGGTTTCGGTCATGGTGCGGCCGGGACGGTGCTCGTAGAGCACGCCGGTTTCCAGTTCTTCGAACCAGAGACCGGTCTGGACTACCCGTTTCAGGCCGGTGGTGTCGTGGTCGACATCCTTGGTGATCTTCTCGCCGCTCACAGGCCGAGCTCCCGTCCGATCAGCATGAGTTGTACTTCCGTGGTGCCCTCGCCGATTTCGAGGATCTTGCTGTCCCGGTAGTGCCGGGCCACCGGGTACTCGTTCATGAAGCCGTAGCCGCCGAAGATCTGGGTGGCGTCGCGCGAGTTGTCCATGGCGGCCTCGCTGGCCACCAGTTTCGCGATGGCGGCCTGCTTCTTGAAGGGTTTACCGGACAGCATGAGCGCGGCGGCGTCGTAATAGGCGGTGCGGGCGGTATGGGCGCGGGCCTCCATCCGGGCGATCTTGAAGGCGATCGCCTGGTTGCTGCCGATCGTCCGGCCGAACGCCTCGCGTTCCCCGGCGTAGCGCACGCATTCGTCCACGCAACCCTGTGCCGCGCCGACCGACAACGCGGCGATGGCGATCCGGCCCTCGTCGAGGATGCGCAGGAAATTGGCATAGCCGCGGCCGCGCTCGCCGAGCAGGTTCTCCTTGGGCACCCGGACATCGTCGAAGGTGAGCGGATGGGTGTCCGAGGCGTTCCAGCCGACCTTGTTGTAGGCGGGTTCGGCGGTGAACCCGGGGGTGTCCGCGGGGACCAGGATGGTGGATATCTCCTTCTTGTTCCCGGTCTGCCAGGTCACCGCCGTCACTGTCACCAGGGCGGTGATATCGGTGCCGGAGTTGGTG
>JABFXT010000294.1 GCA_013361595.1 Nocardia sp.
GGTTCGCTCTCGGCGGCCGATACGCGCGTTCGCGCGGCGGTGACCGCGGCAGTCCTCGCGCGGCTGCGGGTCTCGAATCCCCGGCGCCCGGCCTGACCCTCGAGAATCCGCGCCGCCGGTAGCGACCACCAGGGTAGCCCGGCGGCGCATTCGTTACCGAGCCCGTAGGTGCGGTAACCGTGTCGGACTCTGCCGCGACGCTTCCCGATCGCGCAGACGACCGAGCCCGGTCCCGGCGGCTACCGCCAGAACCGGGCTCGGTCGTCTATCGCGCAGCGGCCCGGCCGACGAGCTCCCCGCTCACGTTCCACGGGATATCGTCGGTCACCCGGTCGGCGGGGCCGGTCCGGGCGTACCCGGCCGACCCCGTTCCCTCATCCCGCAGGCGAGAACCGCTCGCGAAGCTCTCTTTTCAGGATCTTGCCGGTCACGTTCCTGGGCAGCGCGTCCACGAACTCGACCCGACGCGGAACCTGGAAACCGGCCAGGTGATCCCGGCAGCCGGCAATGATGTCGGCTGCCTCGACCCGCGCCCCGTCGCGCGGCACCACGACCGCGCAGACGACCTCACCCCAGGTCTCGTCGGGAACGCCGATCGCGGCGGCTTCCGCGACCGCGGCATGCCGGTAGAGGGCCTGTTCCACCATCAGCGAGGCGACGTTCTCGCCGCCGCTGATGATGAGATCCTTCTTGCGGTCGACGATATAGACGAAACCCTCATCGTCCTGCCGGACCAGATCGCCGGTGCGGAACCATCCGTCGGTGAACGCGGCCGCGGTCGCCTGCGGATCGTTCCAGTAGCCCACGGTCACCTGATCGGCCCGCACGACCATCTCACCGACTTCGCCGATAGCGATATCGGCGAAATCGTCGTCGACCACCCGGATATCCGCCAGTCGCATGGGTTTACCCGCCGACATCAGCAGATCCGTCTCACCGGCGGCCGCGCGACGATGAGTCGCGGAATCCAAATGCAGCACATTGCCGGCGAGCTCGGTCATTCCCATGCCCTGATAGAAATCGCAGCCGAACCGCTGCAACCCCTCCCGCAGCACCGCGGCCGGAATGGCCGCCGAACCGTAGCCGATCGCTCGCAGCGATGTCAGCGCACTCGTATCGAGAGCCGGATCCCGGAGCAGGAAACTGATCATGGTAGGCGCCAGTCCGCTCTGCGTGACCTGCCATTCGTCCACCAACCGCAGGAACGTGGCGTTGTCGTAGGCCCGAAGGAAACCCACGGTGGCGCCGAGTAGATGGTTCACCAGCGTCACGTAGCCGCCGACATGGCACAGCGGGAAGCAGAAGAGGAACACGGTGTCCTCGGGGAGTTCCCATTGCAGTGCCGACGAGGTGATCCCGGCCAGCAGGTTGCGGTGACTGAGCATGACCCCCTTGGGCGTGCCGGTCGTCCCGCTCGTGTACACCAGCCACGCGGTATCGTCGTCGGACGGACGGACGGCCGGTTCCGAAACCGCTGCGCCACCCACGAATTCGGCCCATTCGACGGCGGATTCGACGGCGCCGCCGATGGCTACCACGGTGTGCACGGTGGGGACCTCGGCCCGAACCCGGTCCACCAGGTCGGCGAATTCCGCGGCGACGATCAGTACTCCGGCCCCGGAGTGTTCCAGCAGTGCCGTCACCTGATCCGGGTGGGACCGGAAGTTCAGGATCGTCAGGGCCATCCCCGCCATGGGTACGCCGTAGTAGCAGTCGAAGTACTCGGTGCAGTTACCGGAGAGGACTGCCACCCGGTCACCGGGTTCGGCCACCTCCAGCAACGCGTTGGCCAGCCGCCGGCTCCGGTCCCGCAACTGCCGGTAGTCGATCCGCTCGTCCTCGAACCGCAGCGCGAGGCGGTCCGGATGTTTGCGGGCGCCGTATTCGACGATGTCACCGACGAGCATCGGTCCCACCCCTCTCCCGCCGAGGCGTCCCCGGTGTGAACGTCGCGCCCCTCATCTGATGGCCAGTGGATTGACCGGGGAGCCGATACCGCGCGTGAACTGCAGTGGCGGCCCGGCGTAGAAGAAGTCGTAGCGGCCGTCGGCCGCGCACGCCACGGACAGATCCTCGAAGTCGAGCATCTCCGCGAGGGTGAGACCCATATCCCGGATGAGCACCATATGGAGCTCGAACGCGGCCCCCGGATTCTCGCCGGGCATCACCTCGACCGCCCAGTTGTCCGAGCCGACCACGGCCACATCGTGTTCGCGCAACCAGGTCGCGCAGTTCAGGCTCAGGCCGGGCTCTCCGGCCATGAACCCGGCGGCGTCGCCGTCGGACAGGAACTTCTTGCGCCAGCCCGTCCGGATCAGCAGGATATCGCCCGCGCCCACGGTGACACCCTGAGCTTCGGCCACCTCGTCGAGCTCTTCGGGTCCGATCGCGGTCCCCGCCGCGAGCCAGTCCACGCCGCGCGCTTTCGCGATATCGAGGAGAACCCCGCGTCCGGCGATTCCACCGGCTTGGGTGTGGATACCGCATTTATCGGCACCCTTGACCGAGACTCCGGCGCCCGCGAATCCGTTGTAGAGCTGGTCGTCGTAGTGCACATGGGCGAGCGAATCGTATTGCGAACCCGCCTGGAGCGGCATGAAGACGTAATCGTCGGCCCATTTGAACCCGCCGGGAAGCACCTGCTCCTGGCCGTTCTCGGACATGAGCCGGATCGGGTTGATCCGCAGCCCGCCGGGCTGCGGGCCGTCACCGTCCAACGGGATGCCGAGATGGAAAACCTCTCCGGTCCGAATCGCCGCCGCCGCGGCGGCCACCCGTTCCGGCGTGATGAGGTTAGTGGTTACTCGTTCATCGTCGCTCCCCCAGCGACCCCAGTTGCTCACTTCTCGCCCGAGCGCGCGCATATCCGGAACTGCAGGCACCGATGCCTCCTGTATCACTGATACTGACGTGACAGTCATGTCAACTTCCGTCGCAAGTGTGATCGCTGACACGCCGGCTGTCAAGGGCATACCCACCACACCCGGAGCCCGACCCACGGCGTTCCCGGAGCGCCGGGACACGCCGTGATCAGGCCCGGAGGCTCGGTCCGCCACCGACGCCGGGCACCGACGGAAAACCGGCCTACCCGAACCTCTTACGGACCGCCCGGCCCGGGCAGACGGAGCGACACCGCCCTACCAGCCGCCGATGTGCACGATCCGGTCCAGATCGGTCCGGGCGGCGGGTTTGAAATCGGTGCCCTTCGTATAGGCGACCGGGAGCAGCGCGCCCTGGGACACGCGCTCGTAGGGGATTCCGAGAATCTCGGCCGCCTCGCGCTCGTACCCCAGATGCAGAGTGGTCCACGCCGTTCCGAGCCCACGCGAACGGGCGGCCAGGCAGAAGCTCCAGACCGCGGGGAACAGCGAGGACCAGTGCGATGCGCTCTGCGCACTCGGCGCCTCGTCCACCCGGCCCTCGATACACGGGACCAGCAGGGTGGGCACTTCGCCCATCTTCTCCGCCAGATACGTCGCCGAACTCGCGATCCGCTGCCGGGCGGCATCGGCGGCGGAATCCGAACCGCCCTGATTACCAGGGAAGTACTTCGAGGCCGCGTACCGTTCGAACGCCTTCCGATACAGCTCCCCCAGCCCGCGCTTCTGCTCGGCATCGGTGACCACAACCCAGTGCCAGCCCTGCCGGTTCGAACCGCTCGGCGCCTGGACCGCCAGTTCGATACACTCCCGCACGACCTCGAGCGGAACCTCGCGCTCCAGATCGAGTCGTTTGCGCACCGCCCGGGTCGTGGACAGCAGTTCGTCGGTCGACAGGTCCAGCTCTATCGGCACAATCGCCCTCTCGGTCGGACCGGGCACGACACCCGGTTCGGGTTTTCGGATCCACCCCGAGGCTAATCGAGGCGACCACGGCGGCGGGGGTCACGGCCGATCCGCGCCGACGCGGGGGTTATGCCGGATTTGCGATAGTTGATTACTGCAAGCAACTGATCTAGCTTTAGTTAGCGTAGGGAACTAACCACCGCTTGGAGTGATCGTGCCAGTCTCATCGGATACCACACAGAACCTCCTCGGTGAACTGTTCCTGATCAGCCGCGCTCTCCGGAGCACCCTGGCCCACTCCGACGCGGGCCAGCTCCTCCCCGGCGGGCTCGGTGTCCTGTCCACCCTCGAGACGGCCGGCCCCTGCCGGCAGGTGGGCCTCGCGGCCGATCTGCACATCACCCCGTCGGCCATGAGCCGGCACATCACCGAACTGGCCGCCGCCGGATACATCAGCCGCGAGGCCGATCCCAGCGACGGCCGCGCCAGCTTGGTCCAGCTCACCCCCGAAGGCCAGGATCTACTGCACCGCGTACGGGCATTCCACACCCAGCACCTCCAGGAAACCCTCGGCGACTGGACCGAGGACGACGTGGACCAGGCGTACCAGGTGGTACGCCGCCTCCGGAATTCCCTCAACTCCCGGGACCGCTGTGGCACGGCGGACGAGAACCCGCAGGTTTCGAAAGAGAGAGCCGATGTCTGACACCGAGGCGCCAGCCTCTCGCGATCCGCTCGCCATGAGCCATCGCGAAATCCTCGAAGCGATGACCGGTCTGCTGGCGGCGCTGTTCACCGCGCTGCTCAGCACGACCATCGTCGCCAACGCACTGCCCACGATCATCGGCGATCTGCACGCGTCGCAGACGGCCTATGCCTGGGTCATCACCACCGCACTCCTCACCAACGCCGCCTCCACCCCGATCTGGGGCAAACTGGCCGACCTGTTCAACAAGAAGACGTTGGTGCAGCTGGGCATCGTGATCTTCGTCGTCGGCTCGGTGATCGCCGGTTTCGCGCACAATGTCGGGCTGCTCCTGGCCGCGCGCGCTCTCCAGGGTGTCGGCATGGGTGGTCTGACGGCACTGGTCGTCGCGATCATCGGCAGCATCATCCCGCCCCGGGAACGCGGCCGGTACTCCGGCTATATGGGCGCCGTCATGGCCGTCTCGATGACCGGTGGGCCGATTCTCGGCGGTGTCATCGTGGACAGCCCGCTGGGCTGGCGCTGGTGCTTCTTCATCTGCATCCCACTCGCCGTGATCGCGCTGCTGCTCCTGCAGCGCACCCTCCGCCTGCCCACCACGCGCAAGAAGGGGGTGAGCATCGACTGGCTCGGCGCCACCCTGCTCACCGCGGGTGTCTCCGTGCTGCTGATCTGGGTCTCGTTCGCCGGTAAGTCGGGCTACTACGAGTGGTGGTCCACCGAGTCCGCGCTCTACGTGGGCGGCGGTGTACTGCTGCTGGCGTTGACGGTGTTCGTCGAATCTCGGGTGAAAGACCCGGTCATCCCGCTCAAGATCGTCACCGAACGCACCACCGCGCTGGCCATCATCGCCTCGATCGCCGTCGGCGTGGGCATGTTCGGCGCCACCACCTTCCTCGGGCAGTATCTGCAGACCGCCCGCGGCTACTCCCCGACCGCCGCCGGCCTGCTGTCGTCCCCGATGGTGGCCGGAATGCTGGTGGCCTCGGTGGTATCCGGTCAGCTCATCACCAGGTTCGGCAAATGGAAACGCTTCGTCGTCACCGGCGCCGCGCTGTTGGTCATCGGCTTCGCTCTGCTGTCCACCGTCGACCACGCCACCAACATCTGGCTCATCGGTTGTTTCATCACCCTGACCGGCGCCGGTGTCGGCATGATGATGCAGAACCTGGTGCTGGCGGTCCAGAACACCGTGAGCGTGCAGAACATCGGCGCGGCGTCCAGCAGCGTCGCCTTCTTCCGCACCTTCGGTGGCGCCATCGGTGTCTCGGTCCTGGGCTCGGTCCTGGCGACCCGGGTCAGCGAACTGTCCACCGCGCGATTCGCGGAACTGGGCATCCACACGAACTCCTCGGGCAGCGGCAATCTCGACCTGAAATCGCTGCCCGCGCCGATCGCCGAGATCGTGCGCTTCGCCTACGGCGACGCCACCGGGCGGATCTTCCTGATCGCGGCGGTCACCACGGTGGTGGCGCTCGTCGCGGCCGCCCTGCTGCCGAACCGCCCGCTGCGGCGCACCATCGATATCGAGAAGCCGGTCGACCCCGCGGCCGCCACCGATATGGAGCCGAAAGACCGGGTGCCCGACGATCTCGCCGATCTGGAGAGCACGCCGGCCGTCCCGGAACCCGCGGGTCGGCACCACGCGCCCGTGGCGGACAACGCCGACGATCCACGCACCGACCCGGAACCGGTACCGGTCGGTGCGCTCACCGCGCAGGCCACCGCCGGTCAGAACGGGCACGGGGTGTACGGCGCCGTCGCGACCGACGGGACCTCGCTACCGGTGTCGCGGTTCGCCGGAACAGGCGACGAGGACGGCGGGTTCCACGGGACCATCGCCCGGGAGGACGGGCATCCGGTACCGGGCGCGGCACTGACCTTGATCGACCAGCGCGGACATCAGGTCGCGCGGGCCGCCGGATCCGCCGACGGCGGCTATACGATCACCGCACCCGGCCCGGGCAGCTATGTGTTGATCGTCTCGGCTCCGGGGCACCGGCCGACCGCGGTCAATGTCGCGCACGCCGCGCAGGCCCAGCGGATGGATCTCACGCTCTCCGGGCTCGGCGAGCTGACCGGCACCGTCCGGTCGGCCCGCGGCGGTACGCCGCTGGCCGGCGCGACGGTCACGGTCACCGACCAGTACGGCGAGGTGGTCGCCTCGGCCGCATCCGCCGAGGACGGCGCGTACCTGTGCCACGGCGTGGTCCCCGGGACCTACACCCTGGTCGCGGTCGCCGAACATATGCGGCCGACCGCGACGGCCCTGACCGTGCCCGACAGTGGCCGGCTGCGCCACGATATCGAGCTCGCCAAGATGGCCGTGCTGACAGGATCGGCCCGCGCGGACGGCGGCCGGGCGG
>JABFXT010000662.1 GCA_013361595.1 Nocardia sp.
ATGCTCCCGGCGGATGTTTCGAGCCCGCATTCGCCCAGCCGTCCGGTGCCGTGGATATCGCCGGCGTCGATATCGGCGGAAATATCGGAACCACTGGGCAGTTCGATGTCCACATCCACCGATCGGGTCTTCTTGGAGAAGTCGATCCGCCGCTTCGGGCCGGTGACCCGCAGGACCCCGTTCGCGTATTCGACGCGCACCTGGGACGCCGCTTTCCGGTCGGAGGCATCGGATTCGTCGGTCGGGCGGACCTCGACCGCGGTGTCGGTGCGGTCGCTCGCGGCGATTCGCACGTAACCGAAGCCGAGTTCGATGACGGCCGAGATCGGTGCGGGAGTGTCGTATTTTGGCATGGGGGTCTCCACATCATGGGTTGGTGAGCCGTTCCCGCAGGTCGGGACGGAAGGGAAAGCTGGTGACGGAAAAGTTGGGGGGCTAGCGCACCCAGCCGGTGAAGCCCTGTTTGAAGACGTTTCCGGCACTACGGGGTTCGGGTCGCCGCTCGCGCTCGGTGCGTTGCAGGGCGGTGGCGGCCGCACGGACGAGCCACGCGTTGACCGAACGTCCTTCCTTGGCCGCGGCCTCCTCGATCGCGGTCTTGAGCTGTTCGGGCATCCGCACATTGATCCGCGCGGCGGGCCCCTCCTCGGCGATCAAGGGATCATTGTCCGCGCTGTCAGCGGCGGCCGCGGTGTCCGCGCCGCGTTCGGCGGGCGGCGTGGTCACGACGAAGTCCGGATCGCGGCCCCGCAGCCGCAGTTCCACGGATCCGGGAGCCAGGTCCACGGTGATCTCGTCGGCCGCGGCCGCCAACGTCTCCAGCAGGGTCATCCGGATCGCCGACTCGAGCGACCCGGAGAGCCGTTCGACCAGTTCACGAGCCTCGTCGCCGTTGGTTTCGGCGAGGGTGGCGAACTCTCGGCCGAGGTTGCTCACGTATGCGCTCAAGTCCATGGCATCACTATGGCACATGCTTGGCACACGCACAAGAGAATCTGGCTCAGATAGGTGCCATTCTGGCATCAGGCGATGGCACGCGCGTCGGCGCCGATCTATAAAGAGGTCCTGAACTGCGATCCAGCGTCAGCTTTCCTCGGCGCCGAGTTCGGCACAACAGTCGACGAACTCCCGCACCACCGGGCGCGTATCCGATTCCGGCTTCCACACCACACCGACTCGGCTCGGCGCCACCCCGGTCACCGGCCGGTAGGTGATCCCGGGTCTGGCATAGAACCGGGCACTCGACTGGGGCGCGAGCGCCACACCGTAACCGTTGGCGATCGCGCTCAGCCATTCGTCCGGCTGATCGGTGACCGCGCCGATGCGCGGCGTCCATCCCGCGCGCTCGTCTGCGCCGAGCCAGTAGTGGCGCCAGGCACCGGTTGCCGCAGGCGCCGCCACGAAGGGTTCGTCCAGCAGGTCTTCGAAAGCGATGGACTCGCGCTCGGCCAGTGGGTGCCCGGCAGCCAGCGCCACCCATCGCGGCTCAGCGAACAGTTCCCGCACCCGGAATTCGTCCTGCCCGGGGAACGGCAGCCGCAGCAGCGCTACATCCACTTCGGCGGTGGCCAGCCCACCGGTCGGATCAGCCCACGACGCCTGTCGCATATCCACCCGCCAGCCCGGCCACCGCCGGGAGAACTCCGCGATGATCCGCGGAGTCGCCTCTTTGGCGGCGCTGGCGAGGAACCCGACGCGCAGCACCCGATCGGCCTGCGCGGCGGCCCGCCGGGTTTCCTGGAATGCCCGGTCCCATCCGGCGAGTAGCGAGGCAGCCCGGCCGGCCAGCGCTTCCCCGGCGGCGGTCAGGGTCATACCCGCACGTGACCGTACGAAGAGCTGCACACCCAGCAGGTTCTCCAGCTGTTTGATCTGTTTGGTCAACGCGGGCTGTGAGACGTACAGCCGTTCGGCGGCGCGGGTCAGGTTTCCTTCCACCGCGACCGCGGTGAAGTAGCGCAGCAGCCGGGTGTCGACATCCATTCCATCAGGTTATGAACGCAGGTATTGGAGCGTTTCTCCGGGGCCGAACAGGATGGAACTCGGTAACGAAGCGTGGCCGCCGGACCGCGCCCGAACAGAGAGCGCAGTAGTGCACACCACCTATCTCATCATCACGATCCTCACCGCCGCGGTGAATGCCACCGACGCGATCGCCGGGTTCGCCCGGGCGAAATTCGTCCTCGCCAACTCCGCCGAGGTCGGAGTGCCGCACAGTTGGCTGCCCTGGCTCAGCATGCTCAAACTGGCGGGTGCGGCCGGGCTACTGCTCGGCATCCTGGGCATGAAGGCACTGGGTCTGGCCGCAGCAGTGGGACTGGTCCTTTTCTTCACCGGCGCGCTCATCGCCCATATGCGCGCCCGCGTCTTCTACAACATCGCCTTCCCCGGAGCATATTTCGCTCTCGCTCTCGCTACCGCGGCGCTCACTGTGGCGCAGTAGTACTCAGCCGACCGAACACCGTTCTCCGGTTCGCACTCCCGGCGCGGTACCAGCACAGCAAACAGAGGAGCGCTGTGCTGCGCGGGGCAGCACTGCGACCGCACTACCGAATGCCGGCGACCCGGATAGGCGGACTCGCGGGAAAGGTCACCGGCAGGGAGACCAGCGACCGATGAAACGGGCCCGGTCGCCATTGCAGGTCTTTCCGAGGTATCGCCAATTCCATTTCCGGAAGCGCGTCGAGTAGCTGATCGATGGCGTCCTGAACGATCAGCATTGCCGTCGACCGAGCCGGGCAGGCGTGCGGACCCGCGCCGAATGCCAGGTGTGACCGGTTATCGGTGATGTTTCCGGAACGGACGGCCGGATCGTTGTTGCTGGCGGCCATGCTGACCAGCACCGGTTGATGCGCGGGTAGCCAGACATTGTCGATGAGAATCGGTTGGCGCGGATATCTGATGCAGTAGTTCGCCAGCGGCGGATTGTTGAACAGCACCTCGTCGAGGGCATCCCGGGTCGCCAGGCTCCCGCCGAGCATATCCCCCGCGAACCGCTCATCGGTCAGCATCAGCAACAGGGTGTTCACGATCAGATTCTGCGACGGTTCGATACCGGCCGCGTACAACAGCGCCAGATGACACACCATCTCTTGGTCGTCGAGATTCGCCGGATGCTCCAGCAGCCAGCTGGTGACATCGCTACCCGGCTCGGCGCGCTTGACCCGGGTGAGTTCTTCCAGCGCCCCGAGGATCATCTGGTTGCCGTTCGCCGCTTCGACGGTGTCGAACACAGCCGCCATACCGATCGCGGCACGTCTGCCGATCTCGGCCGGGCAGCCGAGGATCGCATTCAGAGTGGCGAAGGCGACGGGTAACGCGTACTGGCCGACCACATCGCAGTGGCCGTCCTCGCAGAATGTGTTGATCTGGGGGATCGCGATTCGCTCGACAGTGGCATGCAGGCGGTGCAGATCGACCTTGCCGAGCGCCCCCGCGGTGGCGGACCGATAGCGCATATGATCGCCGCCCTCGCTGTGGAGCGGATTGGGATACCACTCCATCATCGGACGGAGCGGGCAGTCCGCGGGAATATTCTGTTCCCAGGCTCGCGGGTCGGCGGGAAAGCGATCCGGGTCGTTGAGGATCCGCAATGCGGCCTGGTAGCCGATGACCAGGGTCGCGGGCACACCGGTCGCCAACCGAACCGGAACCAACGAGCCGAACCGCTGGAGCATATCGCGGTGCGCCCGATGTGGATCCGCCGCGTATTCCTCGGTGTACAGCGGTATACGCGGAACGCCGGCATCCGACGGCACAGCGGCTGATCGTAGATCACTGTCGTTGTTCAATGCCTACCGATTCCTGTGGTTGTCGTGCGCGGGCAGTCCGCCGACCGCGGTCGATGCGACACTATCCGAAGACGAGCAGGTCAACCACCAGAATGCGGTGTAGCGCAGCATGGTTCGGCCGGCGTTCCCGCAGAGCTCCGGCCGCAACCCTGAAACGACAAGTGTCATTGACATTTTATGTTGACATTTTTCAATGAAAAGCTTCTGATGGAGGCCGTGAACGTACCGACGGAAAAGCCACGCGGCCGGGAGGCCCAACGACTCGAAACCCGCAAGCGGGTCTTCGACGCCGCCGTCGCGGAGTTCCAGCGCACGGGTACCGCCGGTGCCGATGTCGGCGCCATCATCGAGACCGCCGGCGTCGCGCGGGGGACCTTCTACTTCCATTTCCCCAGCAAGGAACACGTCCTGCTGGAACTCGAGCGGCGCGAGGAAGCCCGGGTCGCCAAGGAGTTCGCGCGGTTCGTGGCGGCGCCGCACGATCTGCCGGGCGCGCTGGCGAAAGCGGTCCGGTTGGTGTTGTCGGTCGAACGGCGGGTCGGCGCGATCCTGTTCAAAGATGTACTCGGCCTGCATTTCACCCCGACCCGTCCGCCGGACGACGAATGGACCGACCATCCGCTGATCGTGCTGGTGGTCCAGGAGATCGAGCGCGCTCGCGAAGCGGGCGAAGCGGCCACCGAAGTCGACCCCTTCCACAGCGCGGTCTTCTTCCTGCTCGGGCTCTACGCCCTGCTGACCACCACCAGCGATTCCAAGGCGGTACGCGCCGCCATGCTCGACAACTACGTCACCACCGCGCTTCGCGGTATGGAGCCCCGATGAACCCGCGACCGCGGGTCGTTCGCGGCACCCGTCCCACGGGAACCGACCACAGGAGGTCACTATGTGGCAGGACATCGTTCGGCTGATCGTCGGCTGGGGCGCGATGGGCGCCGTGATCGGCTTCTGGTATTGGGTCATGCGCAATATCGGGACCTTCTGAGCGGCGGGGGCCGTCATGGACATCGGCCGTTCCGGTTCCGCGGCGACGGTGGAACGCAGTTGCGCGGTGACCGCCGTCGCGTTCTCGGACAGGCGGCGCCGGGGCGCCCGCCTGATCACCGGGGAACGGCGGAGCTTCGGCCTGAACCCCGGGCGCACCGTGGTGCACGTTCCGTACCCGCCGCCGGCGGACTGGACCAGGCGGACCCTCACCTGCGGAGTCGCCCTGCAGTGCGCACCGTCGAAAGACCGTATCGCCCGGTACCGGCTGGACGAGCTGTCGCCCCGCGAACTGGCGGCCCTGACGGTGGTGGAGGGCGCGGTCGCGCTGGGCTGGATCACGGCCGGATTCCCCGGACTGGTCCCCGAACTACGGCGCATCCTGCCGGAGCTCGAACCCGCCGACCCGGACCTCGACGGCGCCGAGATCCTTGCGCGCGCTGTCGATCCGGCCCGGTCCGTACGGCATCCGGATCCCCATCCGCTACTGGGGCTTCCGCCGCTGACGCAGGCCGGACGCGGTGCGCTGTCGGCGGCGCTGCGCCGGATGTACGGACGGATGCCGTGGACCGCGCCGCGCGCCGACTCCTACCGGGCCATGTCGGTACCCGTCGGCGGCGCGGGCGGGGCACGCAACCCCAACCTGCCACCGCCGAGCCGGCCCGAGGACGACGAGATCGAGATCCGCCCGGATCAGCGCGCGGGTATCCCCTATCCCGAATGGAATCTGTGGACGAAACGGTTCCTCCCGGATCACGTCGCGGTCCTGGAACTCCGGCAGCCCCGGCACATCCATACCGCGACACCCGCGGCGGTGGATGTGACCCGGTGGTTCCGTCGGCGTACCCAGCGCGCGCTGACCGGCGGACTGGAAGACGGATCCGATCTCGATATCGACCGCTACATCGGCCACTACGTCGATCTGCGCACCGGCACCGCGACGCAGCCGCGGGTGTTCCGGGAGCTGCTGCCCAGCACCCGCGATGTGGCGACCGCGGTACTGCTGGACGGGAGTTCGTCGCTCGGCGTGCACCAGGGCCGCACCTTCGCCCTGGAACTGGCCTGCGCGGACGCGTTGTCCCATGCCATGGCCGCGACGGCGGAACAGCACGGGATCTTCGTGTTCACCGGTAACACCCGGCACCGGGTCGAGGTGCGCTGCCTCAAGGATTTCGACGATCCGCGATTCGTCGACCCCGGCGGCCTGGGCCTGCGGACCGCGGGTTACACCCGGCTCGGGGCGCCGCTGCGTCATCTCACCGCCCGGTTGCTCGACCGGCCGGCCGGACGTCGGCTGCTCATCGTGATCGGCGACGGACTCATCTCCGACGAAGGCTACGAAGGCCGATACGCCTGGGCCGATGTCGCGCACGCGGTCGAGGAGGCCGACGAAGCCGGGGTCGCGGTCTACTACCTCGGTGTCGGCCCCGTCCGGGTGGATCCACTGCCCGTGGTGTTCGGGGAGCGCCGGTCCCGGCGTATCCACCGGGTCGACGAACTGCCCCGGGTGCTCGCTCATGTCCACCGTGAACTGGTCACCGCCTGACGGGTGTCGCCGGCGGGGACCGTCCGCACTCCGCGCACGGCCGGAACGGATGCGGAGATACGCAGGACGGCCGATATCGAGAGGTCAGCATGAGCAGCGAATACCAGCCCGCCACCGGTAACGAGATCGCACTGTTCGAACGGGCGTTCCGGCGCCGGATCCCGGTGATGCTCACCGGCCCGACCGGCTGCGGGAAGACTCGTTTCGTCGAGCATATGGGCCGGCTGCTGGGCCGCTCGGTGGTCACGATCAGCTGTCACGACGATCTGACCAGCTCCGATCTGGTCGGCCGGTTCCTGGTGACCGGCGGCGACGTGGTCTGGAACGACGGCCCCCTCACCCGGGCCGTCAAGGACGGCGCGATCTGCTACCTCGACGAGGTGGTCGAGGCACGGCACGATTCGCTGGCGATCCTGCATTCGCTCACCGATCATCGCCGCGAGCTCTACCTGGATCGCGCGGACGAGGTGGTCCGGGCACCGGAGACGTTCATGCTGGTCTGCTCCTACAACCCGGCCTACCGCAGTTCG
>JABFXT010000291.1 GCA_013361595.1 Nocardia sp.
CGGAACGGGCCCACCGCTCGCCTGCGCGGCCCGGCGCGCGTGCACTTTCCGGGTGTGCGCCGCCACCGGACCCCAGCGTTCCTTGATACTCACGAGCAGCGGGGTCGCGAAGAAAATGGACGAGTAGGCGCCGACCAGCGTGCCCACGAGCTGTACCAGCGCCAGGTCCTGCAGCGTGCCGACTCCCAGCATCCATACCGCGATCACCATCAAGCCGATGATGGGCAGCGCACCGATGAGGGTGGTGTTGATGGAACGCATCAGGGTCTGGTTGATGGCCAGGTTCGCCTGTTCTCCGTAGGTGCGCCTGCTGGTGTGCAGGACACCGCGGGTGTTCTCCTCGACCTTGTCGAAGACGACCACCGAATCGTAGAGCGAGAACCCGAGGATGGTGAGCATGCCGATCACCATCGCGGGTGTCACCTCGAAACCGACCAGTGAGTACACGCCGGCGGTGACCAGCAGGTCGAAGACGAGGGCGGCCAGCGCCGCCAGCGCCATATCGCGTTCGTACCGGATGCCGATATAGACGCTGACCAGCACCAGGAACACTGCCAGCGCGATCAGCGCCTGCCGGGTGATCTGGCCACCCCAGGTCTCACTGACATCGGAGGCGCTGATGGCGTTGCGGCTCGGATTCCCGCTGTCGTCGCGCGGCTGGAACTGGTCGAACAGCGCGGTCTGCAGCGCGCCGAGCTGTTCGGCGTTCAACGTCTCCGAGCGGATCAGGATGGTTTTGCCGTCGCCGGTACCCACGGTCTGCACCGATTCGGGATCCGAACCGATGACGTCGCTGTACACCTGCTCCACCTGTTCGGTGGTGACATCGCCGGCCGGGAGCTGGATCCGGGAACCACCGACGAAGTCGATACCGAAGGTGAAACCGCGCAGCGCCATGCTGAGCAGGCAGATCAGCACGATCGCGGCGGTGATCAGATACCAGCGGCGGCGGTTGCCGACCACATCGAGCACACCGGTGCCGGTGTAGAGCCGGTTCATCCAGCTGTGCCGGGGCCCGGAGGCACGCGGCGCGGAGGGCCGGGGCTTGTCCATCGTCACGGAATCGTTCATCGTCACGCCTTCCCGACCGCGGCTTCGGCCGCCTTGCGTTCCCGGGCGAGCTCCTGCATCGCGCCGAGGCCGTTCACCGACGGTTTGCCCCAGAAGGCGGACCGGGATGCCAGATGGACAAGTGGTGCCGTGACCAGGACCACCACGACCACATCGAGAATCGTGGTCAATCCGAGTGTGAACGCGAACCCGCGCACCTGACCGACCGCCAGCACATACAGCACCGCGGCGGCGATGAAGCTGACAGCGTTACCGGACAGGATGGTCTTACGGGCGCGCTGCCAGCCGCGCGGTACCGCCGACCGGAAACTCCGGCCCTCACGCATCTCGTCCTTGATGCGTTCGAAGAACACGACGAACGAGTCGGCGGTCATACCGATACCGATGATCAGACCGGCGATACCGGCCAGGTCCAGGGTGAACCCGATCCAGCGGCCGAGCAGGACCATGATCCCGTATACGGCGATACCGGACCCGACCAGCGACAGGGCCGTGATGAACCCGAGCATCCGGTAGTAGATGAGGCAGTACACCAGGACCACGATCAGGCCGACCGCACCGGCGAGCAGGCCCGCCTTCAGTGAGGACAGACCCAGCGTCGCCGACACCGTCTCGGCCTCGGAGGTCTGGAACGACAGCGGCAGCGAACCGTACTTCAGGGTGTTCGCCAGTTCCTTGGCGCTGGCCGCGTTGAAATCGCCGGAGATCGAGGTGCGCCCGCCCAGCTGGGGTCCCTGCTGGACCACCGGCGCGCTGACCACCTCGGAATCGAGAACGAAGGCGACCCGCTGCTGGACGTATTCACCGGTGAGCGAGGCCCAGGCGTCACTACCGCTGCCCTTGAACTCGAGGTTCACCTCGTGCCGGGCCTGTTCGGTGTTCAGGCCGGACGTCGCGTTCGCGATCTCCTGACCGTCGATCCGGCTCGAATCGAGCAGGAACACCTCTCGGCCGTCGGTCGAGCAGGTGACCAGGGGCAGGTTCGGATCGTCGTTACCGGCCAGCGGGTCGGCCGCCGTGCAGTCCATGGACGCCATGGCGAGCTGCTGGGTGGTGGGATCGGTGCTCTGCCGGATGGCCTTGGCCATCTCGATCTCCTGCTGCGCCTGCTCCTGCGGGGTCAGCGAGCCCGCGGGCGGCTGCTGTGTGCCCGGGTCCTGCGGCGCCGGGGCGGGTGTGGGCTCGGCAGGCGCCGACGGCGCCGTGGGCGACTCACCGGGAGCTTGGGCCGGGTGGACGTCGATCTCGCTCTCCGGCAGCGGCGCGGCGGCGGGCGTCTCCTCGGCCGGTGCCGTGGCACCGGCGTCGGGGGCCGTGCCCTCCTGGGCGCCGGTATCGGGTGCGGTGCCCGCATCGGGGACCGTCCCATCCGTGCCGGTATCCGCCACGCCGCCCTCGGCACCGGCCGGGGCGGGCGCGGTGCCCGCCGGAGCCGGAGCGGTACCGGGTGCGGTCTGGCCCGGGGCCTGCTGCGGGTTCGGAGCCGCGGACGACTTCAGGACCGGCCGGATGTAGAGCTTGGCGGTACTGGCCAGCGTGCGGGCCTGCTGACTGTCCTCACCCGGCACGGTGATTACCAGGTTGTCCCCGTCGATCACGACTTCGGAACCGGAGACACCGAGACCGTTGACGCGGTTCTCGATGATCTCCTGCGCCTTGGTGAGACTGTCCTTGCTGGGCCGGTTCCCGTCGGGCGTTCGCGCGGTCAGGGTGACCCGGGTACCACCCTGCAGGTCGATGCCGAGTTTGGGTGTCGGTGATTTGTCACCGGTGAAGAACACCAGCGCGTAGATCGCGGCCACCAGCACGCCGAACACGGCGAGCCAGCGGAATTGGTGCGCCGATCCCTGGGACGGTGGCACAGGTCGTCATCTCCTAGGCGGAAGTTCTGGGGTGGAACGGCCACGGCACATGCCTATACCACCGGTCGCCCGGGATATCCGGTCCGGTGGCCGGGCCGTGGTGATCAGTCCTTGGTCAGCCGGGTTTCGGTCTGCTCAGGGGTCTCCTCGGCGGCGGGGGCAGCGGGCGAGTCGGTGGACTCGGCGCCCTCGGCATCCGTACCGGGAGTCTCCTCGGCGTCACCGGTCGTGTCGTCATCGGTCCGCACATCGCGGATCGCGGCACGCAGCCAGGTCGTCACGACGTCCTCGGCGATCTCGAGATCGACACTGGTGTCGTCGGCCTCGATCACGGTGCCGTACAGGCCCGAGGTGGTGGTGACCCGGTCACCGACCTTCAGGCTGTCCTGCATCTGGGCGACTTTGTCGGCCTCTTTCTTCTGGCGGCGCATGCCGAGGAACATCGGCACCAGTAGCGCGACCAGTATGAGCGGAAACAGCAGATCCATGGTCGAAGTCAGTTCCTGATCTGGGTGAGTGGGGGGACGGGTACGCACACAGTCTGCCAGCTCTTCGGATCCGCGCCACACCCGCACGCCGAACACGCGCTGTCCGGGTCACGGCGCAGGTGAGCCGGTGGTACATGTCACCGTCCGCCGAAGCCGCCGCGGCGAGCGCCCCGCCCCGGCGATAATCGACCGATGACTCCCGAGGAAGTTCACGAGATCGCTTTCGCGCGAGCGCCGTTCGGGCAGCGCGGGTACCGGGAACAGGATGTCGACGAGTTCCTGGACCTCGTGGCGGCCGCGCTCCGGGGCCGCGCCACCCTCACCGGCGCGGCGCTCGGTAACGGGTTCCGCGCACCTTCGGGATTGTTCGGGCGGGGATATCACCCGGACCAGGTGGATGCCTTCGTCGAACGGGTACGTCGCGAATTCGGCCTCTGAGCGGACCGCCGGATCGAACACCGGACGCGACCGCGAACGCTCATTCGAACAGGCCGAGGGTCGGGTGGGGTTCACGGCCACGTACCTCGAGCGCGCCGAACGCCAGATCGGGGGGCGGTGTGAGGCCCAGATGCGACCAGGCCGCGGCGGTGGCGACCCGCCCGCGCGGTGTCCGCGCCACCATCCCGGCCCGCACCAGGAACGGTTCACAGACCTCCTCGACCGTCGCCGGCTCCTCACCGACCGCCACGGCGAGCGTCGAGACACCGACCGGTCCGCCGCCGAAACCACGGACCAGCGCCCCCAGCACCGCCCGGTCGAGCCGGTCGAGACCCATCGGGTCGACGTCGTAGACCTCGAGCGCGGCCCGGGCGACAGCCAGTGTGATCAGCCCGTCGGCCCGTACCTCGGCGTAATCGCGAACCCGGCGTAGCAGACGGTTGGCGATCCGGGGGGTTCCGCGGGAGCGGCCCGCGATCTCGGCCGCCGCATCGGTGTCGATACCCACACCGAGGATCTGCGCGGACCGTTGCAGGATCAGCAGCAGTTCATCGGGCTCATAGAAGTCCATATGGCCGGTGAAACCGAACCGGTCGCGGAGCGGACCGGTCAGCGCGCCGGACCGGGTGGTCGCGCCCACCAGCGTGAACGGGGCGATATCGAGCGGGATCGAGGTCGCGCCCGGCCCCTTTCCTACCACCACGTCGACCCGGAAGTCCTCCATCGCCAGGTACAGCATCTCCTCCGCGGGCCGGGCCATCCGGTGGATCTCGTCGATGAAAAGCACATCCCCGGGCACCAGATTGCTGAGCATGGCGGCCAGATCACCGGCCCGTTCCAGGGCCGGGCCGGAGGTGATCCGCAGCGCGGTACCCAGTTCACCGGCGATGATCATCGCCAGGCTCGTCTTACCCAGACCCGGCGGTCCGGAGAGCAGGATGTGGTCGGGCGTACCACCGCGGGCCCGGGCACCGCGCAAAACCAATGCCAGTTGTTCGCGCACCCGCGGCTGCCCGATGAATCCGTCGAGCGAGGTCGGCCGCAAACCGGAGTCGGTATCGCCGTCGGAGGCCAGGTAGGCGGCGTCGACCGGGGATTCCGCGGAATCCGGGGCGTCGTCGTAGTCCATCGCGGCCTAGCGGTTCTTGCCCAGGACCGCGAGCGCCGCACGCAGCGCGACGGAATTCCCGGCCTCGGGATTCTCGGCCAGGACGGCGTCCACGGTGGGCTCGGCCTGTTTCAGCGGGAAGCCGAGACCGGTGAGTGCTTCCACCACCTGGTCGCGGACCGGGGTGCGCACCGGCGCGACCGCGGTGGCGCTGTCCGCCGGCACCGGGACCAGGTTCACCTTGTCCCGCAGTTCCACGACCATCCGTTCGGCCCCGCGTTTACCGATCCCCGGCACCCTGGTGAGCGCCGCGATATCGCCGGCGGCCAGCGCCTTGCGCAGAGCTTCGGGTTCCAGGACCGCCAGTACGGCCATGGCCAGTCGCGGTCCGACCCCGGATACGGTCTGCAGCAGACCGAACAGATCACGTGCCTCGGTGTCGGCGAACCCGTACAGCGTCATGGAGTCTTCGCGCACGATCAGCGCGGTGTACAACCTGGCCTCGGCACCACGGGTGAGCCCGGCCAGCGTCGCGGGGGTCGCGTTGAGCTGGTATCCGACGCCCGAGGCCTCCAACACCACATGATCGAGGGCGAGTTCGAGAACTTCGCCGCGAATGGACGCGATCACCCACGCACCGCCTTCCGCTGCTGTTCCAGTCGTTGTGTGTACTGCTGCCGGGCCCGCTCGGCCAAGGCCTCGGCCCGCGCCATCCGCTCCAGCAGCGGTGCCCGCCAGCAGTGGCAGATGGCGAGGGCGAGCGCGTCGGCGGCATCGGCCGGTTTCGGTGGTGCCGCGAGCCCGAGGATCCGGGTGACCATGGCGGTCACCTGTTTCTTGTCCGCGGTACCGCTACCGGTGACGGCCGCCTTCACCTCACTGGGAGTATGGAACATCACCGGGATCTCGCGGCGCGCGGCCGCCAGGGCGATCACGCCGCCGGCCTGCGCGGTCCCCATGGCGGTACGCACATTGTGTTGGGCGAACACGCGCTCGATCGCGACGACCTCGGGGCGGTGGGTCGCCATCCACTCCTCAGCGGCGTCGGAGATGCGCAGCAGACGCTGGGCCAGGTCCATATCGGCCGGAGTACGGACCACATCCACCGCGATCGCCCGGACAGTGCGCCCGGCTCCCCCTTCGACCATGCTCACCCCGCACCGGGTGAGCCCGGGATCGACGCCCATCACCCGCACCCGACGAATCCCTTCCCAGAACGAACAGTTGTTCGAAGTCTAGTGCAGGACCGGATATCTCGGCGCCAGTGACACGGACCTCGGTCGCCGGATGCTCAGGAACCCAGTTGCGCTGCGAATATGTCGTAGGCGGCGGTATCCAAGAGCACGAAGCGGACTTCCTCGACCCGCGTCGGGGTCGCGCGGACGGTATCGATCGCGATCCGCGCCGCGTCGTCCATCGGCCAGCGGTACACGCCCGTGGAGATGGCCGGGAAAGCGACAGTTCGCGCCCCCAGTTCGTCGGCGACCCGCAGCGACTCGCGATAGCACGAGGCCAGCAGCGGTGCGAGCTGCGCCGCGCGGTCGCCCCGGGTCGACCACACCGGCCCGACCGTGTGGACGACCCAGCGGGCCGGTAGTTCACCGGCAGTGGTGGCCACGGCCTGCCCGGTGGGCAGACCCCGCGGATAGTCGGTTTCCCGTAGTCGCCGGCATTCGGCCAGGATCGCGGGCCCACCGCGCCGATGGATCGCGCCGTCCACTCCCCCGCCGCCGAGCAGCTCCGAATTCGCGGCGTTCACCACCGCGTCGACCTGCTGCTCGGTGATATCCCCGTGCACGAGCGTCACAGCGACCATCCCGCCAGTGTGCCGCCGCCCGTAGGCACCATCCCGGCGGCACGCCCACACCGCCGCCGATCGAGA
>JABFXT010000431.1 GCA_013361595.1 Nocardia sp.
GGGCTTCGCACGCTGTTCACGTGCCGGTTCGCCCGCAATTGGGGCCCTCTCTTGCCAGAATTCCGAAACTGGTGGATTCTATTGCCAGATGGTTTCGGGGCTCGACGCGGAGCCGGACCGGAGGTTTGGGATGGCTGTGGATACGGGATACTTCTCCGACGATTCGATGATCCGGCGGGTCATGCGCAAACGCGCCGTCGGACTCACCTACGGGCTGCGGGCGCTGGTGATCGGCGCGGTCAACCCGCTGCTCTATGTCGGCACCGCCGAATCGACCCAGCACCGGGATACGCCCTACACCCGGCTCGCGCTCACCGGGAACCTCTTCGAGGCCGTGTTCTTCGGAACCCGGGCGGAGGCCGACCGGGCGCTCGAATTCACCGGGCGCAAGCATGCGCAGGTGCAGGGCCGGCTACCGGAGGATGCGGGGGCGCGCCACCCGGCGGGGTCGGCGTATTCCGCCTACGACCCGCACCTGAGCTTCATGACCATGGCGTTCACCTTCGAATCGGCCGAGGTCATGTACGACCTGCTGGTCCGGCGGCTCAGCGATTCCGAACGTGAGGATCTCTACCAGGACTATGTGCGCTGGGGTGAGCTGTTCGGGATGCCGCGATCGGCCGCGCCGGGGGATTACCGCGCGTTCCGGACGTATTTCGACAGCTACCTGGCCTCCGACGAACTCTTTCTGACCGATGAGGCGCGCAAGGTCGGCAACTACCTGTGCGGGCACGAGGTGCCCTATCCGCAGCGCGCACCGGGGCGGCAGGTGAGTTCGGCGTACTACCTGCTGGTACAGGGCAGTCTGCCGGGCCGGATCCGCGAGATGTACGGGATCGAGTGGAAACGTTGCGACGCGGTCGCCTATCGAGGGCTGGCGCAATCGGTGCGCAATGCGCACAGCGTGCCGTCGGTACTGGTGCCGCGACCGGTGAAAACGGCGCTCAACGGGCCGAGCGCGCCGATGTACCGGCTGATCACGAAGCAGGAGCAGCGATTGGCGCGGGACGGGAAGCGCAGTATGCCCGGAATCGATCCGCGTACCTGGGCGGAGCGCAATTCGGCTTGATCCACATGCGAAGATCGGGGCATGTCCAGTCCTGCGCAGACCCCGGCCGCCGGGGAACGTAAACAGCGGGTGCTCTCCGGTATCCAGCCGACCAGTGCCTCGTTCCACCTCGGGAACTATCTCGGTGCCCTGCAGTACTGGGTGAACATGCAGGACGATTACGACACGCTGTACTTCATCCCGAATATGCACGCGATCACGGTGTCGCAGGATCCCAAGGACCTGCGGCACCGCACCCTGGTCTCGGCGGCGCAGCTGCTGGCGCTGGGTATCGACCCGCAGCGCTCGACGCTGTTCGTGCAGTCGCAGGTGCCCGAGCACGCCGAACTGACCTGGGTGCTGAACTGCATCACCGGGTTCGGCGAGGCGAGCCGGATGACGCAGTTCAAGGACAAATCGGTGAAGCAGGGGGCGGACAACACCACCGTCGGCCTGTTCACCTATCCGGTGCTGATGGCGGCGGATATCCTGCTCTACCGGGCGCATCAGGTGCCGGTGGGGGAGGACCAGCGCCAGCATCTGGAACTCACCCGCAACCTGGCCCAGCGGTTCAATACCCGGTTCAAGAAGACCTTCGTCGTTCCCGAGCCCCATATCGTCAAGGGCACCGCGAAGATCTACGACCTGCAGGACCCCACCGCGAAGATGAGCAAATCCGCGAGCTCGGAGGCGGGCCTGATCAACCTGCTCGACGACCCCAAGGCGACCGCGAAGAAGGTGCGCTCGGCGGTCACCGACACCGAGCGCGAGATCCGCTACGACGTGGAGAACAAGCCGGGAGTCAGCAACCTGCTGGTGATCCTGTCGGCGCTGACCGAGACCCCGATCGTGACCCTCGAGAAGGATTACGCGGGCCGCGGGTACGGCGACCTGAAAGTCGACGTCGCCGACGCACTGGTCGAATTTGTCACGCCGTTGCGTGCGAAAGTGGAAGAGTACATGGCGGATCAGGGTGAACTCGACCGCATACTCGCCACCGGGGCCGAGCGTGCGCGGGAGATCGCCGGCAACACTCTCGCACAGGTCTACGACCGGGTCGGTTTCCTGGCTCACTGATACCGGTCCGCAAGCCGTGCGCGTGGCGATGAGGGGCGCGAACTGTGCAGGTGATCGACAACGGCAAGGCCGCCGTCAAGCGTGTGATCGGAAACCGGCCGTGGCTCGACCATCTGGTGCGCGCGGCCGGCAGATATCAGAATCAGCGCGGCGACTACTACGCGGCGGGCATCACGTATTTCACCGTACTGTCGCTGTTTCCGCTGTTGATGATCGCGTTCGCCATCGCGGGTTTCGTGCTCGCGGGCAACGCCGAACTGCTGGGTGAACTGCAGGAGAAGGTCGTCGAGAACATCCCGGGTGAGATGGGTGACCAGCTCAACGATCTGATCGACCAGGCGGTGCGTTCCCGCGGAACGGTGGGTGTGCTGGGTCTGCTCACCGGGCTGTATTCGGGCCTGGGCTGGATGGCGAACCTGCGCAAGGCATTGACCGAACAGTGGGAGCAGCCCTCGGACGACGAGAACTGGTTCCGCACCAAACTCTCGGATCTGGGTGCGCTGTTCGGCCTTTTCCTGGCCCTGGTGGTGTCGCTGGGGTTGTCGGCGCTGGCATCGAGCCGGCTGGGAGTGCAGTTGCTGGAGCTGATCGGCCTCGACGAGATGCCCGGGGTGCGGTGGCTGTTGTGGCTGCTGTCCACGGTGCTCGCCATGGTGGCCTCGTGGGCGCTGTTCGCCTGGATCATCGCCCGCCTGCCACGCGAACCGGTCACCCTGCGCAGCGCCCTGAAGGCTGCCGCCCTGGCGGCGGTGGGGTTCGAGGTGTTCAAGAATATCGCCGGAATCTATATGCGGTCGGTGCTGAGCAGCCCGGCCGGTGCCGCCTTCGGTTCGATCATCGGCATCATGGTGTTCAGTTACGTGGTCTATCGGATCATCCTGTTCGCCACCGCCTGGGCGGCTACCGCCCGGGAGAACGAACAACTGGCCTCGGTGCCGGTGCCCGGGCCCGCGATGATCCGGCCGCGGATGGAGAGTGGGCGACCGGGGGTGTTCGGTGGTGCCGCGCTGTTCGGTGCGGGGGCACTGGCCACGCTGGGGGTGGCCCGGATGCGCCGCCGGCGGCGCGGCTGAAGACAGTCGCGCCGCCGGTATCTCCCGGCACCGAACCCGGCCGGTCACGATCTGTTCGGCGATATTTCATTTCGGGTCGCGGAATCCGACGGTGGCCGACCGGTAAGTAGCACAGGAGAATACGGCGACGCCGGACAAGCGAATTCGGGTGACCGATGGGCGGCGCGACCGTAACGACCGAAACGCGGGTACCTAGGTACTTCGGGGGCGGATACTTACGTGCACCGGATGCGGATATTTCGCTTCGGATGACGGATGTTCCGGCCTGATGCTTGTCCTATCTTTCGATTCGAGGCAGCCCTTCCCGGAAAATTGCCGGGGCGCAGGCATTTTGATTGCTGCCGAGTAGAGGAGGGCCCGGTGGGTTCCGAAGCGCCGACCCGGCATCCCGCGCTCGAAGTGGTGCGTCCGGCGGATTCGAGACGGGTCGTCCGTTGGCCGTCGCGCTAGCCGGCAAGCGGAAACCGCCCGCGTTTCCGGCGGAAGTGTGGATTGTTTCGATCACCACCTTTCTGAGCAGGTCGGTCGGCTTTCTGGCCCTCTTCTCCACGGTTTTCTACAAATCCATGGGACTGAGCCCCTCGGTGCTGACCCTGGCGTTGTTCGCGGGTGGTTTCGCCGGTGTCCTGGGATCGGTCGCCCGCGGCTGGTTCGCTACCCGGTTCGGCTCGACCGATGTGCTGATCGCCGGTTCCGTGCTCAATGTGCCGCTGCTGTACCTGCTCGGAGTCTCCGCGACGGATCCGGTACCCGCGATCGTGCTGGCGTCGCTGAGTGTGGCGGTGACACAGTCGTTCTCGGGCCCGGCGGCGGCGCTGGTCACCGGCTCGGCCTACGAGGGCAACACCGTCACGGTGATCGCCTTCCATCGGATCTTCCTCAGCAGCGGGGTCACGATTGCTCCGATCATGGTCACCGCAGTGGGGGAGAACGATTTCTCCCTGCTCTTCTCGCTGTCCGCACTCGGGTCCATGGGCACCGCCGCGTTCCTGTTCACCGAACGCTCCAGACTCCGGGCCGCCGAGGCCCTGGCGGCGGCCCGGGCGCGCAAATCCGCCGCACCGGACCTCGTATCCGACAGCGGCGCGGCGGGCCCGCACCACACCTCCCGGACCTCGCGGTTGTGGGCGGTGGTCGTGGTCTTCGGGACGGCGATGGCGGTGTACGCGCAGAGTATGAGCGGAATTCCCCTCTCGGTCGAGAAAATATCCGGAGGGGATCGGCTCTACAGCGTATTACTCGTCGTCAATTCGCTCTTCATCATCTTCTTCGAATTGCCGATCAGCACGCTGACAGCGAAGCTGAAATGGAATTACGCGCTCGGGCTGGGAATCTTCGTCACCGGGCTGGGGCTCGCTGTCTGCGGCGCGGGGTCCGGATGGGCCGTATGCATTACCGGATTCGTGCTCTTCTCACTGGGCGAGGCCATCTTCATTCCGCAGGCGAGCGCTTCGATCGCCGATATCTCCACGCCCGCGGAGAACCCCAGATATCAGGGTTATCTCTCGGCCGCACAGTCCCTCGGTTTCGCCGTGGGCCCGGGTCTCGGAGCGTTCGGAGCGCTGCACGACAGCGCGCTGTACTGGACGCTCGTCATCCAGATCTCGTTCGCCGCGGCTGCGGTGGCGGTAGTCGCAGGAATGTCCAAGGACAGGAGTTCGGTTCGTGTCGGATAATTCGGTATTGATCGTCGACCCGGTGAGTTCGGGAAGGCTGTATCCACAGGTGCTCGCACAGTACGGGATCGACGCCGTGCTCCTCGACACCGAGCACGCACTGGTCTCGGACTTCCGCCGGCTGCCGACCCCGGGCGCCGTCGACTTCGCCGCCGATCTCGGGAACTCCTATGAACTGCTGCTGAAGATGTGCGTGGAGCGGTCGGTGAAATATGTCGTCGCCGGGTCCGAGCCGGGTGTCGAACTGGCCGAGCGTCTGCGCGCCGATATCCCGGATTGCCCCACCGGTGAGACGGATCTACCGATGCGAAGATGGGACAAGCAGTACATGTTCGAGGCCCTGGCCGCGGCCGGCGTGCCGACGCTGACCACCCGGGCAGTCCCGGCGGGCCACGACGAGCTACCGGCGGAAGCGGTTACGGAACTGCGCGCCGGGCGGAAACTGGTGGTCAAACCGGCCCGTGGCGCGGCCTCAGTCGGGGTCCGGTTGGTGGCGACCCCCGCCGAGCTGTCCGGCGCGGTGGCCGCGATCACCGATAGCGCGGGGCTTTTCGGCGGGGCCTCGGCGGCGCTGATCCAGGAGATGTATCCCGCGCCGCGGGTGGAGTACGCGGTGGATACCTTCTCCACTCCCGCGGGGCACGAACTCGTCTGCGTCAGTGTGTACGACAAATGGATCTCGGAGTCGGGCGATTTCGTCTACGACCGCGGCCGGTGGCTCGGCCACGACGACCCGATCGTCGGGGAACTCGCCGTTTACGCGCGGCAGGTACTCGACGCCCTGGGAGTACGGGTCGGACCGGCGCATATGGAGATCATGTCCGGGCCGCTGGGACCGCGGTTGATCGATTTCGGTGCGCGAGCCCACGGAATCGGTCATCCACAGCACACCCGGGAGCTGACCGGGAGCTCGCAGATCCACCGCGAATGCGAGTACATCGCCGAGATCTTCGGAGTGCGGGGTCCCGCCCGGGCGCGCGGTACCGGATACTCGCTGGCCCGGCACGGTGCGCTGGTGCTGCTCAGTGTCGATCGGCAGGCCCGGTATCTGGGTGGAGCCGAAACGGAACTGGCGGAACTGCCCGGTGTGCGGGAGGTCCGGATCGCGGCCGTGCCGGGCCGGACCTACCCGCCGACCGCGTCCATGATGGATTCGGTGGCGCTGGGCCTGGTGTTCGTCGTCGCGGACAGCGGCGACGAACTGGACTTCCGCTGCGCCGAGGTCCGCAAGCGGGCCGGTGACTTCTTCGCGCCGGAATGATCCGAAGGGCGCCCGGCGCGAACCGGTCAGCGGTGCCGGGTCCGGACGTGCCAGGTGCCGAGCAGCAGGATGGGGACCAGGATCAGGCCGCCGACCATGAGCAGCATCCACAGCTCGTCGAATTCGCCGCCGCCCGGGCCCTGCGCCGAGTAGGCGACCATATCCTGCGCTGAGGTCGCCGACCCCGGCGCGCTGAGCACCGATTCGTCGTCGTCGCCGGGGATATCGCCGACCTGCGCGTCGAGGTGGAGGCCGAAACCGTAGTCGAGCAGGCGCGCGGCCTGCTCCCACGGACGGATCGGCAGTACATCGGCTTGCAGCAGGGTCACCGCCAGCCGGCGCCCGTCGCGTTCGGCGCCCGCGACGAACGTCTGTCGGGCGTCGTCGGTGTAGCCGGTCTTCCCGCCGCGGGCGCCTGGATAGTTGTAGAGCAGGCCGTTGTCGTTGGCGATCGGGAATCCGGGATGGTCCTGGTCGCCGGGGATCTTCGGGTCGGCGGGAAAGCCGGGGAAGTCGAACTGTTCGGTATTGATCATCTCCGCGAACAGCGGAACCGACATGGCTTCCCGGAACAGCAGTGACAGGTCGTAGGCCGAGGTGCTCATCCCGGGGCCGTCCAGTCCGGACGGGGTGGCCGCGCGGGTGTCGTAGGCGTGCAGCGATTTC
>JABFXT010000756.1 GCA_013361595.1 Nocardia sp.
GGCGGTTCGCCGTCTGGCGGTCGACCCGCATTCCCCGCCGGAGTTCCGCTGCAACGCGGTGGTCCGCAATATCGACGCCTTCCACGAGGCCTTCGAACTGACCCCGGCGGACGCCCTGTACCTGGCTCCGGAGGAGCGCGTCAAGATCTGGTGACCCCGGTGACGCGACGAGGGCCTACCCGAAGCTTTCGAGTAGGCCCTCGTACTGCGCGGCGCGCGGTTCCGCCCCGCCGAAGGCGGGGTGGCTACACACCTCTCAGTTCCAGTCGCCCAGACCGTCGCCGGCGTTGAGGGTGCCGCCCTGGGTGTTCTGCACGACCACCGCGTCACCCTTCTTGACGTTCTCGTAGAACCACTGGGCGTCTTCGGTGCTCACGTTCAGGCAGCCGTGGCTGGTGTTGGCGTAGCCCTGCGAACCGACCGACCACGGTGCCGCGTGGACGAAGATCCCGCTGTTGGAGATACGGGTCGCGTACTCGACGTCGAGTTTGTAGCCCTCGGGGGCGTCGACCGGGACACCGTAGGTCGAGGAGTCCATGACCATTTCACGCTTCTGCTCACCGACGATGTAGGTGCCGTTGGGCGTTTCGTGGTCCACCTTGCCCATCGAGGTCGGCATGGTGCGGACGACCTCGCCGTTGCGGGTCACGGTGATCATCTTGGTGTTGTCGTCGGCGGTGGCGACGACGGCGTCGCCCACGTGGAAGGCGCTGCGGCTGCCGCCCGCCTCCACTACGACGTCGCTCTGCGCGGGCCAGAACTCGCTCGGCCGCCAGCGCACCTGCTTATCGCTCCACCAGTAGAAGTGGCCGGGTACCTCGTTCGACGAAGTGATCTTGATGGCGCGTTCGGCGGCGGCCCGGTCGTCGACCGGATCCTTGAAGTTGATGATGATCGGCTGCGCGACGCCGACCTCCTCACCCTCGGAGGGGTTGATCGCGGGCGGCGCGAAGTTCGCCGCCGGCGGACCGGGCTCGGTGGCGCCTGCCGCGGATCCGGTGGGCAGTTCCGGCAGTGCGTAGGCGGGCGCCACGGCCAGCGTGGTGGCGGTGGCGACTGCGGCCGTCAACAGGACACCCTGCCGAAGCCGCCGCTGAGCGCGGCGGCCGGTCGGCTGCGACCCGGTGTTGTCGAAGACATACATAAGAGTGTTCGTCCGTCCATTCGACTCTGGAGCGCACGGGGCCGATGGGCCGCCGGTACGTCCTTCGGAGCACCCCGGCGAGTGTTCGCGGAGTTCTGTGGAGCCCCTCCACGGCCGTACGGCCCGTGAGCGTCTGGTCGTCCGCGCGCTGCCGGTCGTGGAGTTGTGGAGCGGTCCCGACAGGCTGTTGCGCATCGCGGAAGCTCGCTGGAATCCAGCTGATGCGCCTCCGCTCCGAGATCCTTCGTACTGCCTTTACGAAGACGTGACCAGTCCGGATTTCCGTTACATAGCTGTTATGCATCGCCGGTGTGACTCGCCACGCTCCCCCGGTGGCCCGTCCGGCGGCCCACCGCAGGGCCGGTGGGCCGGGGATTCCTGTTCGGAAGGTGCTTCCGGATGGGCATCGAGTGATCTGCGTTACCAAACCTGTTGATGACATATGTCACGCCGCCGTGCGGCCGCGGTACCCGGC
Organism: Nocardia sp.; assembly: GCA_013361595.1. Lineage (GTDB taxonomy): Bacteria > Actinomycetota > Actinomycetes > Mycobacteriales > Mycobacteriaceae > Nocardia. The sequence continues at coordinate 1,620 of JABFXT010000756.1, forward strand.
TGCCCGGGCCGCGTACGGCGGGCTCCCCGGGAGCGGTGTCAGCGGAGTCGACGCTCGCGCCGCCATGGTGTATTCATGGCGTGGAATTGCTGGCGGAGCTGCAGTGAGGTTCGAATTCGACGCGGGGGGCGGAGTTCGGCGTCACAGCGGGAGGACTGTGCGTGTCTGGATGGGCATCATCTCGATTGACAATGGCGATCGCCGGGGCCGCGGTGGCGGCCGGCCTGGCGGTCGCCGGTTGTAGTTCCACCATCGAGGGCCGGGCGCAGCCGGCGATGGAGACGGGCACCGTGGACGCGGTGGACGTGACCGGCACACCGGCTCCCGGCACGACGTCGCGCACCACCACCTCCAGTGCGCCGACCACCACCCCGGAGGGTGGCGATGTCAGTTTCGACGCCGAGGTCGGCGACTGTGTGACCCTCGGCGGTACCACCACCGACGCCAGCATCGAGGAGGCGTCCTGTGGCAGCACCGAGTCGAACTACAAGGTGATCGGCAAGGCCGAACAGAGCACGCAGTGCATAAGCGATGCGGACAACTACTACGCCGAGAGCCGCAACGGTATCGAGATGGGCGCGCTGTGCCTCGATATCGATTGGGTGGTCGGTGGCTGTATGGATGTGGGCGGTGGGACCACCGGGCCGGAGCGGATCGAATGCACCGAGACTTCGGCCGCGGACGGGGTGAAGGTCGTCGCGATCGAGCAGGGCGCTACGGACGTGAACGCCTGCGGTGCGGGTAGCAGCGGGTATGTGTACCCGGAACGCCGCTTCGTGGTCTGCGTCGAGGAACTCTGAGGCCGGAGCGACGAGAAAAAACGAGGCGGGCACCGGCCGGTGCCCGCCTCGTTGTCGAAATCCGGTAGCCGCTAGACGGGCCGGTACCCGGCTCCCACGCTGTTCCGGCTGTCGATATCGCCCATGATGGTCGCCATATTGGTGCCGACCTCGGGGCCGAAGCAAGCGATGGCCAGGTAGGCGTTCACCATGCCGACGAGGGTCGAACCGACGACGACCGGCGCGCCGGAATCACCTTCCATCACACACATCTGCGACCAGGTCTCCATACTGCTGGCGAAGACGTCACCGTAGGCGATACCGCAGGTGTTGCCGGTGGTGCGGCCTTCTTTGCACACGATATTGGGGAACTGGGCCGGCGCGCCGACCCCGGTGATGCTCAGGTTGCCGACCCGGTTGACCGGGGTCACCCGGCCGGGATCGAATTCGAGTACCGCGTAGTCCAGGTCCTGGTTGGAGTAGACGAACCGCCCGAGCACTCCGGCTCCCGGGTCCTGTTCCGAGTACACCTCGTGCCCAGGTGTTCCGCAGTGTCCCGCGGTGAGGCCGACCAGTCTGCCGGCGCCGTCGTGACCGATCGTGGTGAGCGTGCACTGGATCGCGTACTCGGACATCTGGCCGGACTCAGAGGAGATGATGAGCCCCGAGCCACCACCGAGTACAGGCCGGGGCTCGGCCGCGGCCGTCCCGGTGCCGAGTAGCGCCGTGCTCAGCGCGACGGCGAAGACGGCACTGGCCGCCTGGGCGAGTTTCCTGAACATATCCCTCCAGACCTTGAAGCCGCACGATATCAATGTGTGGCACCTCATCGTGGCAGCAAAGGCCCCGACGCGCGCCCCGAGTTGCCGCTACCCGCGAGTTCGACTGCGTAACAGGGGAGTTCGGCTCTTCGGTCGTGCATTCGGCCGGGCTGCTCCACGTGCGGCGCGCACCGCGCGAACTCCGGCCACGATAACCCTCGGAAGAATAGCCGAACGCTATTAATTGTTCCGGATTTGGCCGCGCGGGTCGAGTAACGGTCGAATCTCCAGACTGCCGCGAAAGGGTTAATTTCCCGGAATACTCTCCGTTATTTAAGTGAACCACGGTTCGCAAGGGTTCTTGCGCTCTGCCCTACATTTCGTGCCGGTCAGCTGTATGTTCTTCCGGTACCGCGGAACTCTCATTGGGATACACACCAAGGAACGTGCGATAACTCAGTGGTCACGCCACAAAGTGATGAACATCTGTGACTGCGCTCACGCGCCTATGGTGTGTTCCGCACTACTACGTAGTAAGGTGCCTCAAGCAAACCAGCCGTCGGGGTAGGTAACCGACGTCGAGAGGGGTTAGTCAGTGCAGTCGACCAAGAGTCCACCAACAGGTTCTCGGTTGAGCGGAGCGGTCGAGTGGACGCGGGACTACTGGCGCGACCACCCCAGACGTTCATTGGAGACGCTCGGCCGCCAGATGACCATGGCCGTCGAAGCCATTACCGAACTCGTGGTCAGTATTTTTCGCGGACGGTTTCCCGTCAACGAGTTCATCCGGCAGTGCGCGTTCATGGCCAACGTGGCCGCGGCTCCGACTCTCCTGGTGGCAATCCCGATCGGTGTCATCGTATCCATCCAGGTCGGCGCGGTCGCACAGCAGGTCGGCGCCACCTCGTTCATCGGCGCGGCAAACGGTCTCGGCATCATCCAGCAGGGCGCTCCGCTGGTCACCGTGCTGATGATCGCGGGCGCCGTCGGCTCCGCGATCTGCGCCGATCTCGGCTCCCGGACCATTCGCGAGGAAATCGACGCCATGAAAGTAATGGGTGTCGATCCGCTGCGCCGGCTCGTGGCGCCCCGCCTCGGCGCCGCAATGCTGGTCAGCGTGTTGCTCTGCGGATTCGTGGTCTTCGTCGGATTTCTGACCGGATACATTTTCAATATTTTCGCCCAGGGTGGAACCCCGGGTTCGTATATCTCGACCTTCGCCTCTTTCGCGGTAACGCTCGATCTGCTTGTCGCGCTGGTGAAATCGCTGTTGTTCGGTCTCCTCGCCGCAATCATCGCCTGCGATACCGGACTGAACACCCGCGGTGGTCCGGGCGGTGTCGCCAACTCGGTGAATACCGCCGTTGTCATGTCCGCGGTGATGTTGTTCGGAGTGAATGTGATCTTCACCCAGGTGTACAACACTTTGTTCCCCCCACAGGTGGTGTGAGCCGGTGTCCGCAACCTATGTGCCCCCGCTGCTCAAACCCCTGCAGCAACTGCGAAAAGCGGCCGGCGCACCGGTCGATATGCTGGCCCGGCTCGGGCATCAGGTGTTCTTCTTCCTGCGCTCGGTCGGCTCGATGCCGCTGGCGTTCAAGCAGTATCCCAAAGAAGTCTGGCGGCTGCTCTCGGATGTCACCTGGGGTAACGGCAATCTGATCGTCGGTGGCGGGACCATCGGCGTGGTACTCATCCTGAGCGCGTTCGGTGGCATGACCGTGGCCATCCAGGGCCACACCTCGCTCGATCTGCTCGGCCTGAGTCCGATCACCGGTGCCATCTCGGCCTTCGCGACCACCCGTGAGCTCGGTCCACTGCTCGCCGCCCTGGCCTTCGCGGCCCAGGCGGGCTGTCGGTTCACGGCTCAGCTCGGCGCCATGCGGATCTCCGAGGAGATCGACGCGCTCGAGTCGATCGCGATCCGCCCGCTGCCCTATCTGGTGAGCACCCGCATGATCGCCGCGATGATCACCATCCTGCCGCTGTACTGCCTGGGCCTGGCGATGGCCTACATCTCCTGCGCCTTGACGGTGCAGCTGATCGGCGGCACCGCCAGCGGAACCTATCAGCACTACTTCTATCAGTTCCTGATACCGACGGACGTGCTGTATTCGCTGCTCAAAGCGATCGTTTTCGTCGCCATCACCACGTTCATCCAGTGCTACTACGGCTTCTTCGCCTCCGGTGGTCCCGAAGGCGTGGGTGTCGCGGCGGGCCGTGCCATCAAGATGTGCATCATCGCCACTGTTTTCGTGGACCTCTTCATGACCTTGGCCATCTGGGGTGTCAACCCCGGCATCCGGATCTCGGGGTAGGCAATGATCATCGATCCGAGTGGGCGCGGGCCCACGATGAAGCAGTTGCTCATCGCGGGTGTTTGCGGCCTTGTCGTCTTCGCGGTCGTTCTCGGCTTCCTGATGGCCCGGTATCAGGGCTATTTCGTGGAAAAAGTGAAGGTGACGGCCAATCTCACCACCACCGGTGACGGACTGCCCGAACAAGCCGACGTGAAGTTCCGCGGTGTACTGGTCGGCGCGGTCAAAAATGTCTCGGTGGCCGCCCAGGGCGAGCTGCAGCAGGTGAACATCGACCTGAAGCCCGAATTCGCCGACGGTATCCCGGCCACGGTCACCGCCCGCGTGGTGCCGAGCAACCTGTTCGCCGTGACCTCGGTGGAGCTGGTCTACAACGGGCCCAACGCCGATCACCTCGACGAGGGTTCGGTGATCGAGGAGGACCGCAGCCAGGGCACCATCGCGTTGCAGGACACGCTCACCACGGTGCAGAACATCCTCGACGCCATCGACCCGATGCAGTTCGGCCGGGTGCTCGGCACCCTGTCCTACGCGCTGGACGGCAGCGGCCGGGTTCCCGGCTCGACCATCGAGCGGCTCGACCGCTGGGTGACCTCGGTGGACCAGTCCATCCCGGATCTCGGTGTCTTCCTGGGCGATCTGTCGGGTTCGGTGCACGCGCTCAACGAATCGGCCCCGGAACTGATGGATGTCCTGGCCTCGTCGGTACAGACCGCGAGTACGATCGCCGACCGGCGCGAGGAACTGGTGAACGTGATCACCGGTGCCAGCAGTATGGCCGACCAGATAAACGATCTGTTCGCCCGTAACCCGAATGTCGGTAAAGAACTCACCGTGGGCCTGAACCAGACCTTCGGCGCGCTCGCCGCGAATCCGTCGTCGATCACGAACGCGATCAGCAATCTGAACAACTCGTCCCGCAAGCTGAACACCGTGTTCACCTGGGGACCGCAGCGGCAGATGGTCTGGAACGCGGGTGTCACCTTCACCCCGTTCAATCCCAACACCGTGGCGGACTGCCCGCGTTACGGTGAGCTGGCCGGTCCGAGCTGTGGCACGGCGCCGGCGGTCGCGGATCCCGGATACCTCCCCGAACAGGTGAAACCGCGTCGGCTGCCCGCCGCGGACGGCCTGCCGGTGCTGCCGCCGCTGCCCGGACTGCCGCAGATCCCGGGTGTCACCACTGCGGCCGGGGCGCCCGCGCCGGCCCAGGCACCGGGTAACAACCCGTTCGCGGGTACGCCGCTGGAAGGACTGTTCCCGCGGGGGCTGCCGCAGCTTCCGGGTCTGCCCGGGGCTCCGGCCCCGGCTCCG
>JABFXT010000442.1 GCA_013361595.1 Nocardia sp.
GGTGGATCTCCGCGACCACGTCCTGCACGTCTCCGAGCTCGCGAGCACGCTGGTCGGCTGTCCGGGCGACCGGGCCGGCTCCGACGGCTGGGTCGGCGACCTGCTGCGCGCGGACCCCGGCTGGCAGCTCGATCACGATCGGCTGACGCTGACCGGGAAGGGCACCACCGTCGTGCTCACCGACAAGAAAGTGCTGCAACCGGACCGCCCGATCCGCGGCACCGAATGGGTGGTGACCGGCCTGCTCACCCCGGACGCCCGGATCTCCTCGCAGACCGTCGACCGGGTACGGCCGAACCTGACCATCGGTGCCGACGATTCGCTCACCGGTTTCGCCGGCTGCAACCGGCTCACCGGCCGCGCCGTGGTGTCCGGCACCCCGCCGGATGCCGAGATCTCGTTCAGCGCGGCGACGACCCGAATGATGTGCACACCCGAGATCATGGAGGTCGAACACGCGGTACTGGCTGTTCTGCAGGACACGGCCCGGGCCACCGTCGACGGCGACACCCTCACCCTGCGCACTTCCGAGGGCGACGGTCTGATCCTGCGCGCCGAGTAGCGTTCCGGACGTCGGGGAGCGCGCCCGGGCCCGGTGGAGTTCCCGGCCCACGGGATGCCCCGCCGACGGGCGTCGCACACCCGAACCGCTACGAAATACGCTCCCAGGTAGCATTTTTCATCACATATCGCCTGCCGATGCCGTGCAGGACAGCGCCCTCCGCCGTCCGTAGATCGGCGTCACGGCCTTCCTCGACGAGGGTTCCGGTCACCTCGAAGGCCGCGTACTGGTCGCCGTCGTCCCATTCGGACAGACCGTCGATATATACATGGGCATCGCCACCGCATCGAAGAACGGCTCCATGAGCGGCATTCTCGGCGATACCGAACAGAATCGCAGTGTCGTCGACGTAGTCGGCGAGGTCCATGCGCACAGCTTAACCGGGACCCCGGTCGTGGTCCGCCGAACGTAGTACCGGCGTCCGTCCACCGCCTCCGATCACTGAACTGCCCTGGCGAAGCCGAGACAGATCACGGAGCTGTCGAAATCGGGGCGGCCGGAGAAGAACTGCTCCGGCGAGTTCTGCTGCACCGCCATCGGAATGGCAGATCCACTCGATTCCGGATACATTCGCCAATCTCCGTGATTGGCATTCCACCAGCTACCGGTCGAGGCGTCGTACAGAGCGTAATCGAAGTTTCCGAACCCGGGCTTGCCGCGGTTGTGGTCTCCCGACATATCGACCTGACCGGTCGCCGGGTCCGGTGCGAACAGGGTGGAATCGGGTGCACGCAGGGCCCGGACACCGGTTACCCCTTCTTTCACCACCGGGGTCCCTCTGCTGTCCCGAATTACTTCCTGACCGGACCAGAAGTGCTTCGAATAGATTTCCACCTTCCACTCGGCGGGATCGGCGGACGGGAGATGTCGATCCACATCGCGTAAAAGGGCCAGATCGGGGTCCGCTTTCACCAGGCGCATGAATTCGCCGACATCCTTCGGACCGGTGGCAATGATCGCTTCGAATTTCCCCGCATAGTTCGACACTCTGTCGAAGGCGCGCTGGTTGCTCTCGATCCTCGCCTCGCGCCGAGCAGCCATGACATCCCCGATATCACTGTTGGCGATATCGGACCATACGTGCCTTGCCTGCAGGCGCGCTCTGTCCAGATACTTCTTGATCCGCTCGATATGCTCGGGGGCAGGTGTCGTGGTGCCGTCCTTGTTCTCATGGGACCAGCCCGTACCGCGTTCCGCCACGAGAGCCTCCGCCTCGTCGAGCCGTTGCCGCCAGCGCTTCACTCGCACGTTCGCGATCTCTCCGGGCACCAGAATTTTCTCCACCGAGTGGATCGCACCGTGCGAAACCGGATCAGCGAACGCCAGGTTCGCGGGCGGTCCCGCCTCGACTTCCAGCAGCCCGAGACGAACCTTCACGATGCCGATACACCCCTGGCCCAGCACTTTCCGTTCGGCGTCGGTCATCTCCCGGCCGTGCCGGCGCTCCCACATCGCGATGTAGTCGTCCACCGGATAGCGGCGCTGCGCGGGTACGGGAACGGAACCGTCGACGGTACGACGAGAATCCGACGGGGCAGCCGGCACTCGGTTCGCGTTGCCGGTTCCATCGACCGTTCCCCGGCTCTGTTCGACGAGCCGCCGGCCGCGCTCCTCAGCGCTACCCACGCTTCTGTGTGCCGTGCGAACCTCGTCCGCCAAGTCGCCCAGCGTGCCGGACAGGTGGGGCGCAGTCCGTCGGCCGAGTAGTTCGACCATGGCGTCCCGCATCCGCCGGAGCCACTCGTCCGGCAGATCCCCGACCGCACCCCTCATCCCGGGCCGCCCCGGCGGACGCACGCAACGGGTGCGGCCGCAGATCTCATCGTCGGATCGCCGACGCCACCGCACAGCGGGATCACCGCCGGATCGATCACGCCGGAGTCCGGCGGGGGATCGGCCGACCGCCCGATCCGACGCCCCAGTACATATCGTGTGCCAGGGTCGCGCAACATCGTCGTTGCCGAGTGGATCCGCACCGCATCCGGCAGCGATACACCACGGAAAGTCCTGAGCACTACTCGAACGCGATCCACCGCCGACCTCGGAAACCGTACGGCTGAAGCAGGTTCGGAGATGTGGTCGGGCTCCCACCTACCGCATCGGGTTCGTCCCGGCACCGGAAGAACCGTACAGCCGAAACCGGTGTTCCCGTCCGGCATTCGCCATCCCGGCCGATTCCGGCCTCACCGACGCCATTCGAAAACGATGCGGCCCGCCGGTCGGAAACCGGCGGGCCGCATCGGGATTCGATCGATCAGGGCAGTGGACCGCCCGCCGCGATGGCGGACAGCGTGGCGAATTCGTCGCCCTTGAGCGACGCTCCGCCCACCAGGGCCCCGTCGATATCGGTCTGCCGGGTCAGTTCGCCGACATTCTTCGCGTTCACCGAACCGCCGTAGAGCACCCGGACGGTCTCGGCGACCTGCTCGCCGGCCAGCTGCACCAGTTCGCCGCGGATCGCACCGCAGACCTCCTGCGCGTCGGCGGGAGTCGCGACCTTTCCGGTGCCGATCGCCCACACGGGTTCGTAGGCGATCACCACCTTCGCGATCTCCTCGGCGGTCAGGCCCTTCAGCGAACCCCGCAGCTGTTCGAGGTTGTACTCGACATGGGTGCCCGCGTCGCGCACATTCAGGCCCTCACCGATGCAGACGATCGGCGTGATGCCGTGCTTCAGCGCCTGCTTGGCCTTCGCCAGCACCGTGGCGTCGTCCTCGTTGTGGTACTGACGGCGCTCGGAATGCCCGACCACCGCGAACGCGCAACCCAGCTTCGCCAGCATCGCCGCGCTGATCTCACCGGTGTAGGCGCCCGATTCGTGCACCGAGACGTCCTGCGCACCGTAGGTGATGCGGAGCTTGTCGCCCTCGACCAGCGTCTGCACACTGCGGATATCGACGAACGGCGGGATCACCGTGACATCGACCTTGTCGAAGTACTTGTCGGGCAGCGCGAATGCGATCTTCTGCACCAGGGCGATGGCCTCGAGATGGTTGAGGTTCATCTTCCAGTTGCCCGCGATCAGCGGCTTCCGGGCCATCTACGCGCCCTCCGCTTCCTCGAGCACGCTGATACCCGGCAGCGTCTTGCCCTCCAGGTACTCCAGCGACGCCCCGCCACCGGTCGAGATATGCGAGAAATCGCCCTCGGGGATACCGAGCGCCCGCACGGCCGCGGCGGAATCGCCACCACCGACCACGGTGAACGCACCCTTACCGGTGGCCGTCGCGATGGCCTCGGCCACCCCGCGGGTCCCGGCCGCGAACTTCTCGAATTCGAACACACCCATCGGGCCGTTCCAGAACACGGTGCGCGCCTCGGTGAGCAGCGCCGCGAAACGCTCCACCGATTCGGGGCCGATGTCCAGGCCCAGCCACCCGTCCGGGATCTCGTGCGCCGGAACGACCTTCGACTCCGCGTCGGCGGAGAAGGAATCGGCGACCACGATATCGCGCGGCAGATGGATGACATCGGCGTAGCGATCCAGCAGGCCCTTGCAGGTATCGATCATCTCCTCCTGCAACAGCGAGGAGCCGACCGAGAGACCTTGGGCGGCCAGGAAGGTGAAGCACATCCCGCCACCGATGACCAAGGTGTCGACCTTGGGCGCCAGCGCCTCGATCACCGCCAGTTTGTCCGACACCTTGGACCCGCCGAGCACCACCGCGTACGGGCGGTCGGTGGATTCGGTGAGCTTGGCCAGCACCTCGGCCTCCGCCGCGACGAGCGTGCCCGCGTAGTGCGGCAGCAGTTTCGCCACGTCGTAGACCGACGCCTGCTTGCGATGCACCACACCGAACCCGTCGGAGACGAACGCACCGTCGTCGCCGACCAGTTCCACCAGCGCGGCAGCCAGTTTCGCGCGCTCGGCGTCGTCCTTGCTGGTCTCGCGCGGATCGAAACGGATGTTCTCCAGCAGCAGCACATCCCCGTCGGTCAGGCCCTCGGACCGCGCCAGCGCGTCCTGACCCACCACATCACCGGCGAGCTGCACATTGCGGCCCAGTTCGGCGGCGAGCCGGGTCGCCACCGGAGCCAGCGACAGGGCCGGGTCCGGGGCGCCCTTCGGACGACCGAGATGCGCGGTGACGACCACCTACGCGCCGGCTTCCACCAGCGCCCGGATGGTCGGCACCGATGCCACGATCCGGCCCGGGTCGGTGATCTGCCCGATGTCCAGCGGAACGTTGAGGTCGGAGCGCACCAGCACCCCGCGCCCCTCGACACCCTCGGCGAGGAGATCTTCCAGAGTTTTGACAGTCACGCCGTTCCTCAGAGGGATTTGCCGACGAGGCCGATGAGGTCGGCCAGACGGTTGGAGTAGCCCCACTCGTTGTCGTACCAGGAGTAGACCTTCACCTGGTCGTCGATCACCTTGGTGAGCGGCGCGTCGAAGATCGACGAGTGCGGGTCGGTGACGATATCGCTGGACACGATCGGGTCGACGCTGTACTTCAGGATGCCCTTCAGCGGTCCCTCCGCGGCGGCCTTGAACGCGGCGTTGATCTCGTCGACGGTCGCCTTCTTGGCGAGATCGGCGGTCAGGTCGGTGATCGAGCCGGTGGGGATCGGCACCCGCAGGGAGTAACCGTCCAGCTTGCCGTTGAGGTCCGGCAGCACCAGGCCGATGGCCTTGGCCGCACCGGTGCTGGTGGGCACGATGTTGACCGCGGCGGCGCGGGCGCGACGCAGATCCTTGTGCGGGCCGTCCTGCAGGTTCTGGTCCTGCGTGTAGGCGTGGATGGTGGTCATCAGGCCCTTGACGATGCCGAACTCGTCGTGCAGCACCTTGGCCAGCGGGCCCAGGCAGTTGGTGGTGCAGGAGGCGTTGGAGATGATGTTCTGGCTGCCGTCGTACTTGTCGTCGTTGACACCCATCACGATGGTGATGTCCTCGCCCTTGGCCGGGGCGGAGATGATGACCTTCTTGGCGCCGGCGGCCAGATGCCCCTTGGCCTTGGTGGCGTCGGTGAAGATACCGGTGGACTCGACCACCACGTCCACACCCAGATCGCCCCACGGCAGCGCCGCCGGGCCCTCCTTGATGGCCAGCGCTTTGATGCGCTGATCGCCCACCACGATGGTGTCCTCACCGTCGAGCGACACATCCTGGGGCAGCCGGCCCAGGATCGAGTCGTACTTCAGCAGGGTGGCGAGGGTCGCGTTGTCGGTGAGGTCGTTGACCGCCACGATCTCGATATCGGTGGTGCCGAGCGCCTTCTGCGCCTCCACCGCCCGGAAGAAGTTGCGTCCGATACGACCGAAGCCGTTGATACCTACCCGGACAGTCACGTTATCGCTCCTCAGCTGTCAAGCGGATCGTTCCGATGCCCTGTTCACCCTAATGCCTCGCGGTCACCTCTCCGACAGGCACCTGGCGTTGGTGAGCACCGGTGCATGCTGCGCTGAAAGCGCCGGCGACGGAGCACCGTGTACCGCCGCATACCGGCCGGACGGATGATCGACGGCCGTCCGGCCGGGACGCGGGAGACCTCAGGCGTCGTCGAGAAGCTCCGCCGTGACCGCCGATTCCGTATCCGGAACCCCCAGTTCTTTCGCCCGCCGGTCGGCCATCGACAGCAGACGCCGGATCCGGCCCGCCACCGCGTCCTTGGTCATCGGCGGATCGGCCAGCTGGCCGAGTTCTTCGAGAGAGGCCTGCCGGTGCTCGACCCGCAGCTTCCCCGCCGCGGCCAGATGGTCCGGTACGTCCTCGCCGAGCAGTTCCAGGGCCCGTTCCACCCGGGCCGCCGCCGCGACCGCGGCGCGCGCCGAGCGACGCAGGTTGGCGTCGTCGAAATTGGCGAGCCGGTTGGCGGTGGCGCGCACTTCCCGCCGCATCCGCCGTTCTTCCCAGGTGAGCCGGGTGTCCTGGGCGCCCATCCGGGTGAGCAGGGCACCGATCGCTTCACCGTCGCGGACCACGACCCGGTCGGTGCCGCGCACCTCGCGAGCTTTGGCCGAGATCCCGAGCCGCCGGGCGGCACCGACCAGCGCCAGGGCGGCTTCGGGTCCGGGGCAGCTCACCTCCAGGGCCGAGGAGCGGCCGGGTTCGGTGAGCGATCCGTGGGCCAGGAAGGCACCACGCCAGGCGGCTTCCGCGTCGGCGACACTGCCACCGACCACCTGTGCCGGTAGTCCCCGCACGGGACGTCCACGCACGTCCAGCAGTCCGGTCTGCCGCGCCAGGGCCTC
>JABFXT010000894.1 GCA_013361595.1 Nocardia sp.
TGGCGGTGACGATCGGTCCCGGTCTGGCCGGAGCGCTGCTGGTCGGCGTCGCGGCCGCGATAGCCTATGCGGCGGCCTGGGATATTCCGTTCTACGCGCTGAACCATCTCGGCGGGCACGTCGCGGTCGACACCCTCGAACACGGGCCGATGCCGCCCTGTGTGGCGCTGCTGGTGTCCGGCGGGCATACGCATCTGCTTCATGTGCGAGATCTGTCGGAGCCGCTCATCGAATTGGGCAGCACTGTCGACGATGCCGCCGGGGAGGCGTTCGACAAGGTCGCCCGCCTGCTGGGGCTCGGCTACCCGGGCGGTCCGGCATTGGACGCGGCCGCGGCTACCGGTGATCCGGCGGCTGTCGCGTTCCCGCGCGGAATGACCGGTCCCCGGGATCCGCGGTACGACTTCTCCTTCTCCGGACTGAAGACAGCGGTCGCGCGCTATGTGGAGGCGCAGGCCCGGCAGGGCGTCGGCCCGGACCGGTTGCCGATCCCCGATATCGCCGCCTCGTTCCAGGAGGCGGTCGCCGATGTGCTGACCATGAAGGCGGTTCGGGCGGCCGCGGACGTGGGCGTGGACACTCTGGTGCTGGGTGGTGGCGCGACGGCGAACACCCGGATCCGCTCGCTGGCGCAAGAGCGATGTGCCGCGGCCGGTTTGACCCTGCGTATCCCGAAACCGCGGCTGTGCACCGATAACGGTGTGATGCTCGCGGCGCTGGGCGCGCATGGGCTCGGCGGCGGTGCCGCCCCGTCGGCGCTGTCGGTGGCCTCCGATCCCGGGCTGCCGGTATCGGTCAGCCAGATCGGCTGACGGGAAGACTATCCCGCCGAACCGGATCCGGGTAGCTGCGGACGTGGCGCCGGAGGCGGAATGTCCAACGTCGTCTGGGTTCGTTGCGAGCCCGTCGGCGGCGGGACGTCCGAGGTGGACGGCGCATCCGTCGGCAGCTGGTCCGATGACGGCGGGGCGCCGGGCCCGCCCGGCCCGATCCCCTCGGGGAAGGGGATATGCGGCAGGTTCGGATCCGGTCGTAGCGTGGGCGGTTCGGTGCCCGACGGGGTGGCGCTCGTGGTCGGGGACGACGATTCCCCCGGCGTCGTGGTCGTGCTCCCGGTCGAGGGGTATTCGCCCGTGGTGGGGTCTGCGACCACCGGTGGCTCGGTATAGGTCGTACCGGGCTCGCCGAGGTCTGCCGGGTCCTCTACGGGCTGCTGGGGATCCACCTCGGTGGTGCTCGGCACGACGGTCGTGATCGTCGGGGCGATCGTCGCGGTGGTCGGCAACTGGGCGCTACTGGTGGTACCGGCGGGGGAGACCTCTTCGTCGGAACTGCTGGGGGTCATCGTGTTCACCCCGTATCCGACGATCAAACCCACCACCACGATCGCGCCGGCCACTGTGCCGAATGCCTTGAGCAGGGTGTTCCCGGATCTGTCCGGTGTCAGCGCGCCGATCGGGGCATTGGAGCGCGCGGTATCGGCGAGCAGGGCCGCGCCCTTGGCGATCACCGCGTCCGGATCCGGCACCGTGAGCACCGGCAGATCCGATTCGGTGCGCAGTGTTTCCAGCACCGCCGGGATGTTCGCGCCGCCGCCGATCACCACGACCGCCTCCGGGGCGCGGTCGGCCAGGCCGAAGGTCATCGAGGTGAAGCGCGCGAGTTCGCGCATCAGTCCGGCGGTGAGCGATTCGAAATCCGTGCGGGTGAGTTTCAGCGGGCGGCCCGCGATGTGATCGATGGTGACGGTCTGAGTGACCGACAGGTGTTCCTTGGCCGTGCGGGCCCGGTTCACCAGCACGCTGCGGTTGGGCCGGGTGCCGCGCCGGTCGTAGTGCTGGTCGACCAGATGCCGGTAGAGCAGATCGTCGATCGCCCGGCCGCTGACCGCGCTGGAGCGCGCGGTGTGCAGGACGGTCCCGTCGGCCGGATCGGCCACCGAGACCGTACAGCCGGAGGCGCCCAGATCCACCACGGCCACCGTGCCGTAGCGGTCCAGCAGTCCGGTGTCGCGAAGGAAGGTGAGCGCCGCGGTGGTCTCCGGAACCAGTTGGGGATCCCGGTATTTGCCGGTGGCGAGGCGGATCGCCTGTGCCTGTTCCTTGCTGCGGTAGGCGACTGCCACGCCCGTGGGCGGACGATCGGCGATCACGTCGAGCCCGGAGGTCTTGGCGGCGGGGATCTGGGTCCCGAAGACCGCTTCATGTGGGTGGCTCGCGGGCAACTGGGTGGTCATCAACTCGATGGACGAGGCGACCAGATCCCCGAGATCGGAATGCGCGTCCGCGGAGACCACCCGGTAGTCGAAGGTCCGCGCGCCGTTGGCGGCGGTGGTGACCAGTGCGGAGCACACCACTTCGTTGCCGGCCGAGATGCCGAGCGATGTGCGCATACTCACTTCACCTCCCTTCGAGTGGACGCGGCGGCGTGGGCGGACAGCGATGTCCGGACAGCCGAAAGGTGTTCGCGAAACCGCCGTCGTCTGCGGTGAACGGTGGCTTCGCGAACAACCATCACACATGGTGTCACGATCTGTTATCCGAACGTTACAGAGTCGGAGAATTATTGGGAAGCCCTCTTTCTCTAGGTCTACCCGGCAGTCGGGCTCCTAACCCGGCGACCAGGCACCTCGGCGGATGGCGTCTTGGTGACAGCGGGATCGCCGGAGCGGAATCGATGAGATATCGGCACCGCCCGGCCTTGAGTGCTGGCACTCGCATGTATAGAGTGCTAGTCGGCACCGATTGTTGCCCGGTGCCAGGCTTGACTACTGAGCAGGCGGTCCCGGCACCCGCGACGACGGGGCTTTGCGCAGGGTCAGCATCGTGACCGAATCGATGGTCCGGGACAACAGTTCCGGACGACCGTTATCCCCTGAAAGTGGAGGGCTCAACGTGGCGAGCGTGAACATCAAGCCGCTCGAGGACAAGATCCTCGTCCAGGCCAACGAGGCCGAGACGACGACCGCCTCCGGCCTGGTCATTCCCGATACGGCCAAGGAGAAGCCGCAGGAGGGCACCGTTGTCGCCGTCGGCCCCGGCCGGTGGGACGACGAAGGTGAGAAGCGCATCCCGCTGGATGTCCAGGAGGGCGACACCGTCATCTACAGCAAGTACGGCGGTACCGAGATCAAGTACCAGGGTGAGGAATACCTGATCCTGTCCGCGCGCGACGTGCTGGCTGTCGTCGGCAAGTAATTCGACTGCCGCGCATGCGTTCCGCCCCGGTGTCGAACATCCGACCCGGGGCGGAGTGCGTTGTGCCACACATTCGAAGCGCACCAGATACAGGAGCGAAGACATATGGCAAAGCAGATCCAGTTCGACGAGCAGGCTCGCCGGGCGCTGGAGCGCGGTGTCGACAAGCTCGCCGATGCGGTCAAGGTCACTCTCGGCCCGCGTGGCCGGCACGTGGTGCTGGCCAAATCGTTCGGCGGCCCCACCGTCACCAACGACGGTGTCACCATCGCGCGTGATATCGATCTCGAGGACCCGTTCGAGAACCTCGGCGCCCAGCTGGTCAAGAGTGTCGCCACCAAGACCAACGATGTCGCCGGCGACGGCACCACCACCGCCACCGTGCTGGCCCAGGCGCTGGTGCGCGGCGGTCTGAAGAACATCGCGGCGGGTGCCAACCCGATCGCGATCGGCTCCGGCCTGGCCAAGGCCGCCGACGCGGTCTCCGAAGCGCTGCTGGCCGCGGCCACCCCGGTCGACGGCGAGAAGGCCATCGCCCAGGTCGCCACCGTCTCCTCGCGGGACGAGGTCATCGGCGAAATGGTCGGCAAGGCGCTGACCACGGTCGGCAAGGACGGCGTGGTCACCGTCGAGGAGTCCTCGACCCTGCAGACCGAACTCGTCGTCACCGAGGGTGTGCAGTTCGACAAGGGCTACCTGTCGCCGTACTTCATCACCGACGGGGACAGCCAGGAAGCAGTGCTGGAGGACACGCTGGTCCTGCTGCACCGCGAGAAGATCAGCTCGCTGCCGGACCTGCTGCCGCTGCTGGAGAAGGTCGCGGAATCCGGTAAGCCGGTGCTGATCCTCGCCGAGGACGTCGAGGGCGAGGCACTGTCCACCCTGGTCGTGAACTCGATCCGCAAGACCCTCAAGGCCGTCGCGGTCAAGGCGCCGTTCTTCGGTGATCGCCGCAAGGCCTTCCTCGACGATCTGGCCGTCGTCACCGCCGCCACCGTGGTCAACCCGGACCTCGGCATCAACCTGCGCGATTCCGGTCTGGACGTGCTGGGTTCGGCGCGGCGCGTGGTGGTCACCAAGGACACCACCACGATCATCGACGGTGCGGGCAGCGGCGACGATATCGCCGCCCGCAGCGCCCAGCTGCGTCGTGAGATCGAGGCCACCGATTCCGATTGGGACCGGGAGAAGCTGGAAGAGCGGCTGGCCAAACTGGCCGGCGGCGTCGCGGTGATCCAGGTCGGCGCGGCCACCGAGACCGCGCTCAAGGAGCGCAAGTATCGCGTCGAGGACGCGGTGAGCGCTGCCAAGGCCGCGGTCGAAGAAGGCATCGTCCCGGGCGGTGGCACCGCGCTGGTCCAGGCGGGCACCAAGCTGGACGGGCTGATCGCCGGACTGTCCGGTGACGAGGCCATCGGCGCCGAGGTACTGCGCGGTGCCCTGCGGGCGCCGCTGTACTGGATCGCCACCAACGCCGGTGTCGACGGTGCGGTCGTCGTCAGCAAGGTCGGCGACGGCAAGGACGGTTTCAACGCCGCCACGCTCACCTACGGTGATCTGCTCGCCGACGGTGTCGTGGACCCGGTCAAGGTGACCCGGTCGGCCGTGATCAACGCTGCCTCGGTGGCGCGGATGGTGCTCACCACCGAAAGCGCCGTGGTGGACAAGCCCGCCGACGAGGAAGACGACCACGGGCACGGTCACGCCCACTGATCGCGGTGCGGTGTAACGGTTCCGCCGTCACGGCGGAACCGGCTTGCCGAACCGGAACGGGCCGTTCACATTCGCTGTGGGATGTGAACGGCCCGTTCTCGTACCGGTCCGCCGAGTGAGGCCGGAGCCCCCATACTCTTCTTGAGTCTGGTCAGCCCGTCTCTGATCCGGGATTTGACGGTCGGCAGGCCGATATCGAGATGGCGGGCCACCTCGGCGTAGGTCCGGCCGTCGTAGTAGGCGAGCGAAATCGCCTCGCGCTGCGTATCGGTCAGGGTGCGGAGTCCGACGACGACCGCCTGATGGTCGAGTTTGCGCTCGACCTCTTCGATGACCTCGTCGTATTCGTGCCCGAGTATCCGAGCACCGTAGGCGATCTCACGTTGGGTATGTGCCTGCTCGGCGCGCACCCGATCGACCGCGCGGCGATGGGCGAGGGTCATCAGCCAGGTCACCGCGGAACCGCGCGACGGATCGAAACTCGCCGCCGTACGCCAAGTCTGCAGGTAGACCTCCTGCGTGGTCTCCTCGGCGAACCCCGAATCCTGTAGAACACGCAACACCAGACCGAAGACCCGGGTGCGGGTCCGGTCGTACAGTTCGGCGAAAGCCTCGGCATCCGAGTGGCCGCAGCGCTCGAGGAGCGCTGAGAGCTCGATACTCTCCTGTGTCATCGGTCATAACAATAACCGCAAGCTATAACCGAGAGCGTATGCGGCCCGGCAGAACACGTGGTGTCGCGCCGCCCGGGCGTGGCGCGGGGTCTCGCGTGTCAGACCGCCATTCGCCGGCGATTGCGCCGGGCGTGCATCTCACGCTCGGTCTCCGACATTCCGCCCCAGATGCCGTAGGGCTCACTGACCTTCAGGGCGTGCGAACGGCACTGCATCAGCACCGGGCACGACCTGCAGATCTCTTTTGCGCGCAACTCGCGTGCGGCCCGGGCTCTGCCGCGCTCGCCGTCGGGATGGAAGAACACCGCCGAATCCACACCCCGGCAGGAACCGCGCATCTGCCAGTCCCAGACATCGGCGTTCGGTCCGGGAAGATGGGTGGGCATGGGCATGGGGGAACTCCTCGTTGACGCGAGCTCGTCGGCATTGTCGAGCGAGTGATGGCTACAGCTTCTCGGCGGTGCCCGGCGTTCGTGCGAGCGCGCGGGGCCACATGCGTCGGTCGTCGTGCACCGCTGCCGCTCGGCGACCGGCTGAGTTTTCACCCGGCGCCGTTCGTGGCGATGAGTTACGTTAGGGGTACCGAGGAAATTCCGTCAACAGTTTGGCGCCCTGATTTATCGGCTTTTTTGCGCACTGAATTTAACCTCGTTGACTGTTTACTTTTGCTAATCGCCCGGCGATACTGTCAGGTTGCCCTGTTCGCGGGCGAGTTAACGTGTACCCGCTGGTCGGCGAACTTGCAGGTGGGCGAGACCTGTTCGGAGATTCTCGATCGGTCCGGACCGAATTCCGCACCACGGATCGCTCCGGTGGGTTAAGGTGACCCGATCTCGATACGATTACAGATGGCTGCGGAGGGGTCTTCAGGTTAATTAAGCGAAACGTCGTCGAATTCAATGCGTGGTTGCTCATGGATTGTCGGCGGAGATTAACCTGATGGAAACACGGCCGATCTGATTAATGCTGAGAAATAGCTGGATCGCCGCCGGTCCCGTTCGATTCCGCCGAGGCGCGGGTTCGCGGATCCGGCGGCCGGTACAGTGCACCGGTGATCGACCCCGGCACCCGCCCTGTTCCCACTCTCTCCGCGTTCGCCGATGCCGCGTTCGGCGCGTGCCGGGATCGGTCCGCTGCCGAGTTGCCGGAGCCGTCCGATCCCCTCGAA
>JABFXT010000199.1 GCA_013361595.1 Nocardia sp.
CACCTCGGCGGCCGATTAGGCCGGACCGGCGGTTACGCCGGACCGGCGACGCCGCTCAGATCGCGCGCGGACCGCGGGCAGCGCGCAGACCACTGCGGGCCGGCCCGGACCGGGTCGTCACCGGCCTGATCAGCGCCGCGTCCACACCCACCCGCTGCGCGAATTCGCTCAGACCAGACGTACCGCGGTCCATGCTGAGCAGATCCGCTGTCGTGGACCGAACCGATTTGTGCCGGTACACCTGCTCGGGGGCGAGCAGCTCCGCCTCCAGCAGCAGCGCGAGCGCGCGTTCGGGGCTGCGCCGCTGCGCCCAGGCGCGGGCGGTATCGATGAGCAATCTGCCGTGTTGCCGGGGCGTGAGCCGGTCCCGATCGATCCGTCCCGCCAACCTGATCGCGGTACCGGCATCCCCCAGTTCCACCGCGGTGGCGACCTCCTGCAGATCCACTGCGGCCGGACCGAATTCCGTATGGTGATCGTCGCGTTCCTCGCCGAGATCCGCAGCCGTCGCGCGGGCGGCGGCGAGCATCGCGTACGCGTACTCGGCCTCCTCGGTTTTCGCCGCGACGAGCGCCAGTTGCAGGGTGAGCGCGCCGTAGACGCTCGCCGCGCGCGGCCCGGCGCCGCCGAGAAGTTCCCCGAGCACCTCCCGCGCGCTCTCGGCGGTGTGTTTCGCCAGCTCCAGGCGGTTGGAACGCTGGAAGACGAGCGCGAGACGAAACGCGCCCGCGGCCATCATGACCGGATCCGCGGCCCGCTGCGCGGCGGCGATCGAACGATCGGCGGACACCCACGCGGCATCGAACTGCTGGAGGTCGGCGAGCGCGAGCGCGTAGGCCTGGTAGGTGTCGGCCAGGCATAGTTCGGCCCGGCGGGAACCCGCGTGCGCCACCGCGTCCTCGAGCTCGGGCAGCAGCGTTTCGAGCAGATCCAGCAGATCGGTGTAGCGCCCCAGGCTCGTGAACGTCCACGCCGCGGCGGCGCCTTCTTCGAGCCGATCGAGGTCCGGGTCCGCCCCGGCGCCGGACGCCACCGCCCGCAGGGCGTGATTACCGGTCAGCAGCAGGCGCAGCGGTACGGCGTCGGCCGGGACCTGTTCCACCTGCGCGGCCGGTGCGGAGGGCGCCAGCTCGGCCACCGGCATATCGAGCACATCGGCGATCCGTTCGAGCACGTCGAGCGCCTTGACCGGACGGACCCCGCGTTCCACCTGCGAAACCCATGCCTCCGATCGTTTGATCAGCGGCGCGAAATCCCGCTGGGACAGCCCTTTCCGCGCCCGGTAGTAGGCGATCTTGCGGCCGATTCCGGCGTCGTGATCGGCCATCAGACGAGCACACCGTTCGCCGGGGCGGAGTGCGGATATCCGGAGAACACGCGCCCGCGAGGTTCCGGCGTCGAGCGGGCGGCCGCCGTGTTCGTCGGTTCGTGCATATCGAAGCGTGGCACCAGTTCTCGCATATCCGGCTCCTCCGTCGCGACTCCGGCCCGCGCCCCGTGGGACGACAAGCTCTCCACAAATGCTGACCAGTAATTTCGCTACCACCGGGGCAGCAAAATCGATTCACAGCCCGCCCGAGCCGGGCGCAGTCGCCTCGGACCGGACCGCGCGCGGCCCGGGATCACCGGACTCGCTGCGGAATCCCACCCCGCGGTCCGATGGTCACTTTATATCGACGGACACGCGGAAAGAACGGCCGATTCCCGCCCACGGGATCTGCCGGTGGGCGCGGACCCGATACCAGCCGGCGGGTTCCGCTCCGACCGCCCGGACCCGACAACGCCGCGCACGGCGCGAGTAGCGATGCCGGACCGGTGGCGCTAATATAAGTAAAAACTTATCAAGGGAGGAAGAGATGGCTTTACTCAGCGATCCGGCCGCCGTCGCGGGCCTGGTCACCCGAGAGGTACGCACCGGCGAACGAGACGGGGCGGTCACCCGGATCGCCGTGGCGCGGCGTAGCTACGCGACCGATCCGGACGATCTGTGGGAGACGCTCACCGATATCGACCGGATTCCGCGATGGTTCCTGCCGATCACCGGCGAGTTGACCGTCGGCGGCAGATACCAGCTCGAGGGAAATGCCGGCGGCGTGGTCGAGGAATGCGAACGGCCGAAACGTTTCGCGGTGACCTGGGAGATGGGCCCCCTGATCTCCTGGCTCGAAGTCCGGCTCGGCCCCGGCGTGGACGGGACCGAACTGGAACTGGTGCACGAAGCTCCCGTCGACCCGGATATGTGGACGCAATTCGGCCCGGGCGCGGTGGGCGTCGGCTGGGACCTCGGACTCATGGGCCTCGGACTGCACCTGGAAACCGGAGCGGCCGTGGACCCGGCGGCCGGCGCGGAGTTCCCACTCACCCCCGAGGGGCTGGTGTTCGTCCGGACCGCTTCCGCGGGATGGGCGGCGGCCGCGATCGCCGACGGCGACGATCCCGAGCAGGCTCGTGCGGCCGCCGAGGCGACCACCGGTTTCTACACGGTCGCCCCCGAGGAGGAGTAACGATCCCGATGACCCACCCCTCTCCGGCGCGCGTGTTCGAAGCGCTCGGCGATCCGGTGCGGCGCACGATACTGCGACTGGTGTCCGGCGGCGAACGATCCGCCGGCACCCTCGTCGACGAGATCCGCGTGCACACTCCGATCTCGCAACCCGCGGTCTCTCAGCACCTCAAGGTGTTGCGCGAGGCCGGACTGGTACGGGTGCGCTCGGCAGCCAACCGGCGGTTCTACGCCCTGGAACCGGCGGGAATAACCGCCGCCCGGGAATGGCTCGCCGAACTTGTCGACCCGCTGGCGCCGTTCGCACAGCCCCTCGACGCCCTCGCGACCGAAGTGGCCCGCGGCAAACGCGAACGCCGCGAGAAGACCACCGGGACAACGCGGCCGGATCGCCACGACCGAACCGCCTGACCGTCCGAGCACCGGCCGCTCCGGGCCGGCACCTGGTATACACCTGGGATGCGGAAGTGGGTGGCGGGCGCGGCGACAGCCCTGGTGGCGGTCCTGGTCGTCGTGGTCGGCGGCTACTTCCTGATGAACTCACGGACCTACCAGCTGGCCGGACGGCTGGTGGATCGGGTGGACACCGACGAGAAGATGGTGGCCCTGACCCTGGACGACGGCCCGTCCGAACACGCACCCGAAGTGCTCGGACTCCTCGCCATCGCCGGTATCCCGGCCACCTTCTACGTCAACGGCCGGGATCTCGCCGCCCGGCCCGATCTGGGCCGTGCCATCGTCCGGGCCGGTCACGAGCTCGGTAACCACACCTACAATCACCGGCGGATGGTGCTCGTCTCTTCCGAGACCGTCGCCGCGGAAGTCGAGGGCACCGATTCCGAGATCCGGGCGACCGGCTACCGGGGCGACATCACTTTCCGGCCGCCCTACTGCAAGAAATTGTGGACCCTGCCGAATTATCTCGCCGACCACGACCGCACGACGGTCACCTGGGATGTCGAACCGGAGGACGGCAACACCTCCACCGAATCCCTGGTCGCCGCCGCCGTGGACCAGGTGCGCCCGGGATCGATCGTCCTGCTGCACACCATGTACGAGTCCGGCGCGGCAGCCCGGGCGGCCATCGTGCCGATCGCCGCGAAACTGCACGCGCAGGGCTACCGCTTCGTGACGGTCTCGGAACTGCTCGACCCGGACAGGTCCGCGCACCCGTGACAGACGCTCCGGAACCGGGATCTTCTCGGGTGACCCCACCGGCGGGTAAGTTACGGACCGAGCCGTGCGGCGGGCAGCCTTCCGATGGCACCCGCGGCCGCACGATTGTTCCACCGGAGAGGGCGATGTGATGGTTTCGCAGACGCGACCACGGATAACCCCCGGCCGCCTCCGCGAGCTGGGTCCGTTCAACTGGGCTGCCTGGCAGGTGCTCTCGCGGGCCTCGGGAACCGCGGACGCCCAGGTTTTCAGCACCCTGGGCCGGGCGGGCAGGTTGTTCCGCGGCTGGCTGCACTTCTCCGGAATGCTGATGCCGGGCGGACGGCTACGCCGCCACGAAACCGAACTGGTCATCTTACGCGTCGCCCATCTGCGCGATTGCGAATACGAGACCGACCACCACATCCGCCTCGGGCGCCGGGCGGGGGTGACGCCGGAGATCCTGGAGCGGATCCGGGCCGGTGCCGAAGCCGCGGGCTGGACCGACAAGCACCGCGCGCTGCTCACCGCCGTGGATCAGCTGGTCCTGACCCGCGATATCGACGACACCGCCTGGGAACAGCTTTCCGCCCACTACGACGACCGCCGTCTCATCGAAATCGTCCTGTTGGTCAACCAGTACGAAGGCCTGGCCGCCACGATCACCACCCTGCGCATCCGGCGCGACGAATTCTGACCGGCCGGAACAGTCACGCCGGCCCGCGCGGCCGCGGATAGACCTCCGGCTCGTGCCGGGCGATCACCCCACCACCGGGTCCCACCAGATCCGCGCGAGGTGTCGTGCGGACCCGGTCTCCGACTTTCGAGAGATCCCCACACTGCGAACGGCTCAGCGACCGCCGGTGAAGGCGCTCGCCGGAACGAATATCCGGTGCCCGGAGTCGAGGTGGACCGATACGCCGTCCGGGGTCCATCGCACCGATTCGAGGACGGGATCACGAGTACCGGTGATCTCGAAGTACACCGGGTGCCCATAACCCATATCCGGGTAGCGCCCGACCATGATCGCGTCCGGCAGCCGCCGATGCAGCAGCCGGCTCTCCCGGCGCAACAGCCCCACGTGGTAGACCGAACCGTCGTATTCGATACCGGCGGGCTGGGTTTCCACCCGCAGCACCTCGGTATGCACCATCCGGGTATCGGCGAAGACCGCGATCGGCACGGCTACGAACAACAGCAGGGCCGCCGCCACTCCGAGCAGCGGCCGCAACCCGGGCACACCGGAGCGTGCGGGCGGTGGCGGCGGAGTCACCGCCGGAATATATCCCGGGCGGGCCGCGGTCGTCCGATGAGCCGGAAACCGGCTCGTGACGGGACCACGGGCAGACGGTGCGAACCGGCGGCGACACCGGATCCACTGCCGGAACGGACCGGCCCGGCGCCCGTGCGGAACACGGGCACCGGGCCGGGATACGCGCTACCGGATCGGACTCAGAAGTTGATCATATGTCCGGCGAGGCCGTGGATGGCCTCCTGCAACGCCTCGCTCAGCGTCGGGTGGGTGTGCACATTGCGGGCCAGTTCGTTGACCGTGAGGTCCCATTTCTGCGCCAGGGTGAGTTCGGGCAGCAGTTCGGACACATCCGGGCCGATGAGATGGCCGCCGATGAGCTCGCCGTACTTGTTGTCCGAGATCAGCTTGACGAAACCGGTGGCGTCGCCGAGGCCGTGCGCCTTGCCGTTCGCGGTGAACGGGAAGGTCGCGACCTTCACGTCGTAGCCCTCGTCGCGCGCCTGCTGTTCGGTGAGACCGAAGCTGGCGACCTGCGGCTGGCAGAAGGTGGCGCGCGGCATCATCCGGTAATCGCCCAGGGTCAGGGTCTCGGCGCCGCCGATGGTCTCGGCCGCGACCACGCCCTGCGCCTCCGCGACATGCGCGAGCTGCAGTTTCGCGGTCACGTCACCGATCGCGTAGATACCCGCGACGTTGGTGCGCATATTGTCGTCGATCGCGATCGCGCCGCGATCGGTGAGCGCGACACCGGTGTTCTCCAGGCCGAAGCCCTCGACCCGGGGCGCGAAACCGACAGCCTGCAGCACCTTGTCGACGGTGACGGTCTCGACCGAGCCGGACTTGTTGTCCTTGATCGCGACGGTGACCTTGGACCCGTCGTCGTCGATGGACTGTACGGCCGCGCCGGTGGTGATGGTGATGCCGAGCTTCTTGTACGCCTTGGTGATCTCCTTGGAGACGTCGGCGTCCTCGTTGGGCAGCGCCCGGTCCAGGAATTCCACGATCCGCACGTCCACGCCGTAGTTGCGCAGCACATAGCCGAACTCCATACCGATGGCGCCGGCGCCGACGATGAGGATCGACCCGGGGAGGTCGCGGGTGAGGATCTGTTCCTCGTAGGTGACCACGTTCTGGCTCAGCGAGGTGCCCGGCAGCAGTTTGGTGTTGGTGCCGGTCGCGATGATGACGTTGTCGAAGGTGATCGACTCGGTGCCACCCTTGCTGAGCTCGACAGACAGTGCGTTCGGGCCGGTGAACGAACCCTTGCCGTCGTACTCGGTGATCTTGTTCTTCTTCATCAGGAAGTGGACGCCCTTGACCCGGCCGTCCGCGACCTTACGACTGCGGTCGAAGGCCGCTCCGAAATCGAAGGTCGCCTCCCCGCTGATACCGAAGGTTTTCGCTTCCTTGGTGAAGATATGGGCCAGCTCCGCGTTGCGCAGCAGGGCCTTGGACGGGATGCAGCCCACGTTCAGGCACACGCCACCCCAGTATTTCTGCTCGACGATCGCTGTTCGCAGGCCGAGTTGAGCGGCGCGGATCGCGGCGACGTAACCGCCGGGACCAGCACCGAGAACGACGACATCGTAGTGGGAAGTCACGGTGTCGAGCCTAACTCTCCCGGCTCCGGCCGGGGGCACCCACCTGCCTCCCGCCGCTGAGCACACCGGCCGGTCCGCACCGTGACGTCAGCGCCGTGACGGGCCGCGATCACGCTGCGCGCCCGCCACCCGATCCGGGAACGGATCCGCGTGAACGGGATCGGGTGTGCGCATGGTCACCCCGACGGCCACCGCGCAGCCGAGCAGAGCGACCGCGGCGCCGGCCG